>CACYEP010000036.1 GCA_902773425.1 uncultured Erysipelotrichaceae bacterium
AGTAAATAAGCAATCGGAAAGTATTTCCGATTATTAAAAATCATTAAGAATAGTTAAGAAAGGGGAGTCACACAATGGTGTCATCTAAACTGTTACGGTACTTCCGTAATCAGCGTAACGAGATATCCAGAAAAGAGAATTCAACAGAACTTTCAGTGAAAAGCGGGTTCGGTTTCAGCAACCGGAAGAGATTAATTGCAGTGGTGTTCGCCGGCGCGATGCTTTTGGCAGTACCGGTCACATCACTGGCGGCAACAGGGGAATCCAATAAAACAGACAGCACCGGAAAGATCCTTAACAATCTGATTGAAACCAATGAAAAGGAAAATCCGGAAAAAACAATGAACGATAAAACACTGATTCTTTTGAATCAGGATATCGGAAACAACAAACTGAAAAGTACGATCAGCAAGAGCAGTACCAAGGTAGAAAGCACCGCAGCAAACGGAAATCAGGAATGGAACATTACCGTCCCGAGCGGCACAACCAAGTTTGATAAACTGTTTGTCACTTACAAAAATGCTCTGAAAATCCGGGGTAAGAATTACAATGTTCGCATGACTGTCACCGAGGCTGCTTCGAGTAAGAAATCTGTCATCAGAATTTCCAAGAATAATATGGAAATCGGAACAGCGAGTGCGCACCTGAAGAAGACCGTCAAAACTAAGAAAAGTAAAGTTGCGGCAATTGCTTCTAAAATCGCCAGTCATAAACCACATTATAATTATGCGCTTGGGGGCAGAACGCTTTCAACAACTGGCGGCGGTATTGACTGTGCACACTTTGTCGGTCATGTGTATAAAAAAGCCGGAATTGATATCACTTCCAACGGAGCGGATTCCAGTGTCAACTCACTCAGAACAGTCCTGAAGAAAAACATTGTTAAATCTTATTCCAGCGGTTCACCGATTCAATTTAAAGAAATGAAGAAAGGGGATATCATTATTTTCTTTGCCGGCGGTCATGATTCTCATACAGCGATTTATATTGGCAACGGTAAGATCGCGCACGCGGGAGATCCTCGTCTTGGTGTCACGGTTACAGACATGAGGTACAATGAAAAAACCGGTGTAGTAGGCTACAGCGGAAAAACTCTGCAGTATATCATTCGTCTGGAAAAAGATAAGAAACAGATTATTCACAAACCAAATTCTGACATTAAGATCAACGTAAAAACGGAAGTCATTGATCCGGATACGGGAAAAGCGATTAATACTGAGAATCTGAAAATGAACATGTATGATCCGATCAGGAAGAAAACACTTTCTTACAATGGATCTAACAACCAGAAGTTCAGTTTTGTCGAAAGATATATGGCGACCGATAAAAACGGAAGTGATAATATAACTTATACGTCTTCTTATAAGGTAGATAATAATAGTCAGGATGTAATTGTTAAATCTAATGAGATTGGCAAGACTTCAACCAACTATCTCTTAAATGCTCAATCCAGGTCTAAAGCTTCCTGGCAGCCAGTATTCTATTCAGAAAAGAAATAAACGGTGTATTAAACTGTAATAATGTACAGCGCGCCTGTGTTACACAATTATGTGTGATACAGGCGTTTTTAGTACCATAAAACGTGCAGCCGATCGAGATCTGTTCTCATTTGCTGCACTTATTTCATGTATCCGGAAAGCATCCGGAGAATCGGCCACGATGATGTCCGAAAGGAGGTGATGAATTAAAACGGAGGAGATCGGGCACCCGTTATCAGGGGGAATCATTTGCAGTAAAGAAATGCGGGGATCGTGAAGGGAGATCGTTTCACAGAAGCATTAAAGTCGGTATGCGTATGCACAGTACGGGGAACAAACAGAGAACGGTCACCGCGCGTTCGGTTCTGCACAGTAAAGTTATTAAAAAGGAGGTATGGATTGGTGAATATTTTAGTAAAAATGAACAAACGTTTTTTTATTCGATCAATAAGTATGATCATTTCTGCCGGTCTACTGCTCGGATGCAGCACAGTCAGCGCCTTTGCCGCCGTCAAAGATGAGGATCCGATAAAATATAAAATGAAGCATATCGGTGAACTTACACAGAATCAGAAGACGTATAAAGAAACGGCTTCAATTTTTTCGGTTCTGAATGCGTCAAACAATACGAATAATATAAAATCTGTAAAAAAAATCAGAGGCATTGATGTTTCTGCATGGCAGGGAAACAAAATCAACTGGAAAAAAGTGAAAAAGTCAGGAATACAGTTCGCGATTATCCGCACTTCGTACGCGCGGCTGAAAACGGGTAAACTGGAAACCGACATGTACTATAAGCGAAATATTGTAAATGCTTCAAAAGCAGGAATTAAAATCGGCGCTTACATCTATTCTGAAGCGGTTACCAAAGCGCAGGCGGAACGTGAAGCAAAATATATCGTGAAAACACTGAAGCCGTATAAAAATCTGATAAATATGCCGGTCGTTATGGACGTTGAAAGCGCGGGCAAAGGGACTTACTGGAGACGGGCATGGAACGCGAAAAAGCTCACCCGCACAAAGGTTGTGGATAATTATAAAGCGTTTGCGAAGATTGTAAAAAAAGCAGGTTACACGCCGATGTTCTATACGTACAGCAGCTTTTTGTTTTCTTATGTCGACATGAAGGCACTGAATAAAACCGGGGATCCTTTCTGGCTTGCCGATTACACTGGCTGGGATTCTCCAAAATATTTTCTTAAACACGGCGGCCGGAATTATCCGTATGAATTCTGGCAGTACTCTTCATCTGCACGTATAAACGGCATCAACGGGAAAACGGATGTCAATTATTGGTATACAGATAGTATTAATCGTTATACACCGAAAACAACACAGAAAAAGACTGCTGCGTCCGCAGACGGAACTATTGTGACCAAGGTTGTCAATTCGCCAAAGAATAAAAAGTGATTATTCTCAAATAATTTGTTATAGAGAAAGTTTGAGGTAAAACATGAACAGAAATGTATTCAGGAGTTTCAGACAGTTTTTCTTTATCTTCATAATGGCCTTTGTCGTAATGACACTTTTCTGTGGAAGCGTTTTTGGCGAAGCGGTTAAAGGATCCAGCAGCGCGGATGATGTCGGTATGGGAAAGGCCTGGAACAGCGGGAAAATAGCTTTGTCGGTGTATTACCAGGAGCCGAAAACGAAAAAAGAAAAAAAGCTTTCTTCACAGGTTTTAACTTTTACAAACGCCGGTAAAGAAATAACTTCCCGAAATCAGGCAATCAGCCAGCAAACTGTCTGGAATCTTTCGCTTTCCGACCCGATACTCAGTTCCGACGAGACGACCGGTTTTCAACTTGCCGAATCGCAAATCAGAACCTATAAGAATAATGCGTCGGAAACCTGGGATCCGGTCGGCGTTTACTGGAAATATCTCACGGTACACCTGAATCTTAAAGTTCCCGCAAAGCTGAAATACTGTAAATACGGGACGGATCAGGCTGGTTTTTTTGCATGCAATGCCGCTGATAATCCTTCTCCGTATAAAGTACGGGTTACTTTTTGGGCTAACGGAAATACAAACGACGGTTCAAAGGCGCTTAAAGAAATCAAATCAAAAGAGACTGCGTACACAGCAAAGAGTCTTCCTTTGACAATCAATGCCTGCGCGGCAGGGCTTCGGACAAGTTATAATCATAAGCTGACCGGCACGGAAGTACGTCTGTATCTGACAAAGCCCGTCGAGCCGAATCAGTTTAAGATCAAATACAATGCGAACGGCGGCAGCGGTAAGATGACGCCGCAGCTTGTCTATTACGGAAAGAAAACGCCGGCAAAGAAAAACCAGTTTACCTTCTTAAAGACCATCAAGAATGTCAAAACCGGAAAGAATTTTGTTTCATGGAACACAAAGCCGAACGGGAGCGGGAAGAATATCAAAGAAGGTAGCGATGTGTCCAGGCTGACTACGCAAAACCGGAAGATCATCACACTGTATGCGCAGTGGAAAACTGTAAAACCTGCGAAAATCAAGGCTCCGTCCATAACGTTTCTGAAGAACAGCAAAAAACAGAATGTGTCCTTTAATAAGAGGGTTCCTAAGATTAACCGGGATTTATTATCCGGAAAATACCGAAAGAGAAAGAATAACAACGATACGATTTTCATTCAGAATTCATCGTTCCGAATTCGGGTGAAGTTATCAAAAGTCTGCGGACAAAAGGTTCGTCTTTTCTTTTATGATACAAAGGGGAAACAGTCTGGAAACGCCGTGAAGCCGGATCAGAAGGTGAAGAGCAACGGTAAATCTCAGATTCTGACATTTACAATAAAAAAAGGGGACCGCCGTACAGTCCGGAATACCCGCTGGAAAATCGTTTCTTACGCAAAAAATAAAAAGCTCGCGCAAAACAGTCTCGACGGCAGCATTCATATACGAAAGATAAAAACCGTCATTAACATCGGGAACTGCAAACGAA
>CACYEP010000037.1 GCA_902773425.1 uncultured Erysipelotrichaceae bacterium
CGGGTGACGGGAATCGAACCCGCGTATTCAGCTTGGGAAGCTGATGTTCTGCCATTGAACTACACCCGCAGTGCCCTTATATTATAAGGGATATTTGATAAAATGCACAGATTTTTAGAAAAATCTTCCTTCTCCGACATATACCAGGCACACGAATCCGGGACCTACATGACAGCCGATTGTCGGCCCTTCGGTACGGATCGTAATCTTTCCGATTTTCGGATAAGTCTTCTGGATATGATCGGATAAGAACCATGCATCCTGCAGGCAGTCTGCGTGATAAATCAGCACATCTTTTCCGTCCGGGTCGCCGATGTCTTTTTTCATGGATTTCACCATCTGAAGAAGAGCCTGTTTCTTGCCGCGCACTTTCGCGGAAGAAAGAAGGGTTCCTTCATCGGTGACATACAGAATCGGTTTGATGTTCAAAAGGGTTCCGACGGTAGCTGCGGCATTGGATAATCTTCCGCCGCGGCGTAACCAGGACAGATCATCTACCATAAAGTGGTGCATGATGTGAAGCTTGTGTTCTTCGGCAAAGCGTACGCATTCCTCAAAGGAAGCTCCGCTTTCTTTTTTCGCGACAACGTGTTCCACCAGCATGGCTAATCCGGCGGTGATCGACCGGGTGTCTACGACATGAAAACGGTGGTCCGGAAAATCTCTGCGGATCTTCGCGGCAGCCAGTTCGGCATTGTTGAACGAATTTGAGATGGCGCGGGACATGTCCATGAACATGACATCTTTTCCCTGTTCCGCAAGACTCTTGAAAAACTCGTAATAGTTAAATTCCGGAATCTGCGCCGTGCTCGGCAGAGATCCGTTTCTCATCTTTTCATACAATTCCTTTTTGGTGGATTCCCGGCAGTCATCCTCGTATACTTTTCCGTCAATAACGAAGGTGTACGGGATAAACGGGATGGAATGCTGTTCCATGTATTCACGTTCCAGATCCGCGGTAGAAGCGGTGGCAATCACAAAATCTTCGGACATAGATAACCTCGCAGACAATATTCAAATTATAGGTGAAAAGCTATCATTTGACTATAGAAAAAGCGTGTAAAATATACGTAAAGAGGAGGGGTGCGAATGTTCTTTATCATGTCGGTCACGGAAAAGTGCGAACAATTGAATTATCACGAGGTGACGGAGTGCCCGGTGTGCGGGAAGTTCGGCGCCGCAGAAGTATATATGACATACAGCTGTTTTTCGATGTTCTTTTTGCCGTTGGTGAAATTCAACCGCAGATATCAAGTAAGAATGAATTGCTGCGGAGCGGGGGCGGCTCTTCCGAAAGAAACCGGGGAAGCGATCCGCGCAGGCGAAGGCATCACGGTTCCGCCGGAAGTGTTCGATAAGATGGTGAAAAGAAACCGCACATGTCCGAACTGCGGATTTTCAACAACGGAAGACTATGAATTCTGTCCTTATTGCGGACATCCGATGATGTAATCCTTCAGGATGCTCCAATCGGTTTTCAGATTTTCGAAGGACTTTGCCGCATTCGCGGGAGATGTGGACGGAAGAACACCGTACGGTACGCGGATGAACGGTGCCTGGTATTTCAGGAAATAACGGTATGCGGTTTTCCCGTTAAGAAAGATATGACGGATCTTGGAATGGTCCAGGATCAGGGATAAATCGTTCGGGACTGCGTTCTTGATGGATGCGTCGGAAGATCCGAGGATCTCGCATTCTGCCAGAACATCCCACAAGGCGATGTGATGCTGTAGGAGAAACGAAGTTTTCTCGCTTTGTGTTACCGGTTCCTCCGATTCGAATAACGCAGCCAGAAGTTTCCAGAAACGGTTTTGCGGATGCCCGTAATAAAACCCGGCTTCTCTGGATTTTACGGAAGGGAAGGAGCCGAGGATCAATATTTCGGAATGTCCGTCGAACACCGCAGGGAATTCATGCGATGCGTGTTCCGGTAATCGGTTCATAATGAAAGTTTATCACAACAGAATTCGAAAGGGTGTACAATCATAGGTGAATAAAACGGAGGATGACAGCAATGAAAATCTGGGCACACAGAGGCTGCAGCTACGATTATCCGGAAAATACTTTGGAGTCATTCCGGGCTGCGCTGGATTATGAAATTACCGGAATTGAATTGGATATACAGCTGACGAAAGACGGAAAGATGATCGTTCTGCACGATGAAAAAGTTGACCGCACGACCGACGGAAAAGGATATCTGAAAGATTTCACTCTGGATGAAGTGAAACAACTGAAGATCATGAAAAAAGACGGGACCTACACCAGGATCCCTACTTTGGAAGAAGTGCTGGATCTTCTGGAAGAACCGATGAAAAAGCGCGGATTGATGCTGAATATTGAACTGAAAAACAGCGAAGTGGATTATCCAGGAATGGAGAGACTGGTGCTGGATGAAATCGCACGCCGGGGATTGGAACCGTGGGTAATTTATTCCTCGTTCTCGTTTGAATCGCTGAAGATCCTGAAGAAACTGAAACCGGATGTTCACATCGCGGTATTACACAGCCGGTGGAAAGAATGCATCGCCAGGGCGATTGAACTGGATACCAATGAGATTCATCCGTACATGCACAGCTTCCGCAGAAAAACCGACCTGTACGGTAAGGGATGGATCATCCGGGTCTACAATGTGGAACGGCATGAACCGCTTTACGGAGATAAGAACGCGGTGCAGTATTACGATCCGTATGAACTGGAAAAGATGGGAATCACGGATATGTTTACGAATGTTCCGAACCGCTACGTAAATTCCAGGTATAAATAATAACGGAAATATTTCCGTAACGGATGTCAAAGAAGCGTTTTCGAAAAATGAAAACGCTTTTATTGCGAAAACTTTCACAAGGGGTTGATTGCATAGAAACAATATGTTAAATTATTAACGAAGTTAAAAGTGAAAACTTTCACATGGAGGCAATTATGGCATCAAAGAAGAAAACTGCGAAGTTGAATATCGTCCGTACCGAAGCGGAAGTGGACGTGCCGGAAGTCGACGAAAAGGTCGCGAAGGCGTTGGTCGCTTTGGAAGAATACGCGAACTACGACCAGGATAAAATTGATTATATCGTTGCGAAATGCTCGGTAGCCGCATTGGATGCGCACGGGGAACTCGCAAAGCTGGCAATCGAAGAAACCGGCAGAGGAGTCTTCGAAGACAAGGCAACCAAAAACTTATTCGCATGCGAATACATCGTCAATAACATGCGCCACCTGAAAACGGTCGGCATTATTGATGATGACCCGGTAACCGGTATTACGAAAGTTGCGGAGCCGGTAGGCGTTGTCGCAGGTATTACCCCGGTAACGAACCCGACTTCTACCGCAATTTTCAAATCGCTGATTTGCTTAAAGACCAGAAACCCGATCATCTTCGCGTTCCATCCGAATGCGCAGAAGAGCTCGGTAGCTGCGGCAAAGATCTGCTACGAAACGGCAATTGCGGCAGGCGCACCGGAAAACTGCATTCAGTGGATTGAAACTCCGTCCATGGACGCAACCACCGCGCTGATGAAACATCCGGGTGTTTCCACGATTCTTGCGACCGGCGGAAACGCAATGGTCAAAGCGGCATATTCCTGCGGGAAACCGGCGTTAGGTGTAGGTGCGGGAAATGCTCCGGCTTACATTGAAACCACTGCGGATATCAAACAGGCAGTCAATGACATCGTCATGTCCAAGGGATTCGATAACGGCATGGTCTGCGCTTCCGAACAGACCGTCATCGTAGACAAGGAAATCTACGAAGATGTAAAGGCAGAATTCAAAACCTACAACGTACATTTCGCAACCAAGGAAGAAAAAGCCAAACTGGAAAAATTCATGTTCGGTTACGAAGCGTATTCCGAAGGCGTTGAAAATGCACGCTTAAATCCGAATATCGTCGGTAAGAAGGCCGCTTGGATCGCGGAACAGGCAGGATTCACAATCAATCCGTATACCAGCCTGATCATTGCGGAAATCGATCATCCGGGTACGGACGAACCGTTATCCAGAGAAAAACTGAGCCCGGTTCTCGCGATGGAAAAGGCAAACTCCATCGAAGACGGCTTCAACAAAGCGGAAGGCACCTTGATGTTAGGCGGCGTCGGACATACCGCTGCGATTCATACCCGCAATCAGAAACTCGCGCAGGAATACGGCCAGCGCATGAAAGCATGCCGTCTGATCTGGAATTCTCCGACTACCTTCGGAGGTATCGGCAATATCTACAACTCGTTCATTCCGTCTCTGACTTTGGGATGCGGCTCTTACGGCCATAACTCGGTAGCCGGAAACGTAGGCGCCATTAACCTTCTGAATATCAAACAAATCGGAAAGAGGAGAAATACGATGCAGTGGTTTAAGATCCCGCAGAAGATTTATATCGAACAGAATTCTATTGAGTACTTACAGGGTATGCGTGATGTTGAACGTGCCTTCATCGTCACCGACCGTTCCATGGTTGACCTCGGTTATGTGACCCGTGTCACCGACCAGTTATCCCAGCGCCGCAACAAGGTACAGGTTCAGCTGTTCTGCGACGTTGAACCGGATCCGTCCATCCAGACTGTCAAGAAGGGCTGGAGCCTCATGCAGGCATTCAAGCCGGATACCATCATCGCATTAGGCGGTGGTTCCGCAATGGACGCAGCCAAGGGTATGTGGTTATTCTACGAACATCCGGAAGTAGACTTCGATGATCTCAAACAGAAGTTCATGGATATCCGTAAACGTGCCTTCAAGTATCCGGAACTCGGAAGAAAGACCCGCTTAGTCTGCATCCCGACAACCTCCGGAACCGGTTCGGAAGTATCCCCGTTCGCGGTTATCACCGACAAGGAAACCCATCGCAAATATCCGTTAACCGACTACTCGTTAACACCGACGGTGGCAATCATCGACCCGGCATTGACCATGAGCCTTCCGAAATCCATCACAGCGGACACCGGTATGGATGTTCTGACCCATGCGACAGAAGCGTTTGTCTCCGTCATGGCTTCGGACTTCACGGATGCGTTAGCCGTCAAGGCGGTTGAAATGGTATTCGAATATCTGCCGCGTGCCGTACATAACGGCGCGAATGATCCGGAAGCCAGAGAAAAGATGCACAATGCGTCCACGATTGCCGGTATGGCGTTTGCCAATGCGTACCTCGGAATGAACCATTCCATGGCGCACAAGATCGGCGCGGAATTCCATATCCCGCACGGACGCACCAATGCGATCTTACTTCCGTACACGATCCGTTATAACGGCACCAAGCCGGAAAAACCGGGCTTATGGCCGAAGTACAACTACTATGATGCGGATGAACGTTACGCGAAACTCGCCAAAGCAATCGGATTAAAGTTCAAGACCACCGAAGAAGGCGTCGAGAAATATGCACAGGCCTGCTACAACCTGGGCAAGGAAGTCGGTATTGAAATGACCTTCGAAGCGCAGGGCATGGACAGGGAAAC
>CACYEP010000038.1 GCA_902773425.1 uncultured Erysipelotrichaceae bacterium
ATCATTAAGGCAAATAAGGAGGTAAGTAAAATGAAAAAAAAGTTTGCGGTTATGATGATTCTGTGTGCATTGTTTTTTGTGTCTTTAAATGAAATTAAAGCCGACAGTTTTTATACGAATTCAGGATACGATGTATATGAAGGCGGATATGTGAATGGGGAAAGCGGAGGTTCAACCGGATATCATTGGACTGCATATCAATTAAAAGGGAGCGGAACAACGTACGCTTCGGGTGTTAGAGTATTATCATTTGGAACTGAAGTAGCACCGGCAAGAGCATACGGACGTGCATACATTCAGTCTGTTCATTTAGCAGGTCCGTATGATTGCCACACACATTACAAGTATGTGTATTGATACATGTAACTGCTTGCGAGATGAGATTAAATGAAAAAAACACTATATCTGATAATTCTTGCTGCAGTTTGTGTATGGTTCTTCTTTGCTCGGAACTCATTCGCAGAGCGTGATGTCTCGGATATCTACAATCACTATAAGAGTCCGTCAAATGAAGGTGCAGTCGTTGAATTTTACGATAATCCGAAGAGTATAGACTTAAAGGATCTTGTTGATGTTCTTTACGAAATCAGTGACAAGTACTCTGTCAGTATTTTCTATGATTCGATAGATCGGGAACAGAGTGTTTATCATGAGTATTTGATTTCACCATATAGCATAAAAGAACTTTATGGTTTGGATGATGCGCCGGATATTGTCTACAAAGAGAAAGACAAAGCAGTTCATATATCAAACGATCCTAAAGAGCCTTTACACTTTCGTACCGTAAACCGGAAACAAGTCATCATAATTGATTCATTTAATCAGATAAATAAGGACGATTTTACGGAAGATCAATTCTTTTATGTTGGGATTCGCAGTGAAAATCCAAGGACAGAAAGACTGGTTGCCGAAGAGATAATTGAACGGTTTGATCAATACTCTCCGAATCTTTTCGAGGGAACTCAGGACGCGTTCGATTATGATTCGAAGATTAAAAAGGATCTGAAGACGGTTATGTTCTTTATGGTTATTCTTCTGTGTATGTTTCTGTTATTCTATCTGGCCTCCGAGAGAAAGAGTATTGCGATTTATAAACTCAACGGATTTTCGGGTTTGTCAATTTTCCGGGAACTCCTGGGAAAAGATGTTCTGTTGATGATTTCGGCTGTAGCTGCGGAAAGCGCACTTCTTTTTATAATCTGTATCGGATTTGTGAATAGCCGTTCGCTGGAATTACTGAAGTATTACTTGACGGGGATTGGATTGATGGTTTTCGTGCTTTTGGTGCTGGGGTTAATTTTTTCGCTGATTTCCCGATTGTTTTCGCTGAATTCGCTTATAAAAGGTCAAAGTATCACGCAATTACTCTCATTCGGTACCTATGTTTTGAAATTTGCAGTACTGATCGTGATGGTTCCGGTCGTTTTAAATTCTGTGATGGAATTTGTTCCGGTGTATAACCTGTACCGATACACAGAGAATAACCGGGATAAGTTGGATCGCACAGTCTTCTTTTCCGGAAGGACAAACGAATACGGGGATTGGGAACCGGTGTATTTTGAAATGTCAGATAATACGTCGAATGAACACTATTTGAAAGAGATAGAAATCACAGATGCGTTTATCCGCGAAGGTGCACATATGTTCAGTGATTATTTGCTGGAAATCGGAGACCCGGTTCACGGGAAATCTTCGGTTGTTGTTGCAGATGTGAATGAAAACTACATTCTTGACGAGTTTCCTGACGGCAGAGAAAAAAGTCAAATTACGTCCCTTCTGGCGGAAGGAAAGGAAATCTTGGTATTATCATCGAAATACAGCGAGGACCAATACTCCGTTAAAGCTGCGTTAGGCAGAGGGAATATTCCGGTCATTGTTTTATCGTCAAATGTTGAAACGGTAAATTACTCGGGCCAATTCGAGTATCAGCCGGTGGAAATATGGCATGTATTCCCAAATGATGCCCCTATGCTTGATAAAGTGATTTTTAAACGTTATTACCTTCCTGATATGACCGATGCTCAAATACACCGGATCCTTTCAGAATACTCCGCAGAAAATATGTATATGTATCAATCAGTCGGAGAAACGGTAGAATGGTATCGAAATTTACGAAAGTCTGATGCGATTAACAGTGCAATCAGAATAGCGTTGTATGGGGCATTATTGTTGCTCACGATGGAAGGATTTTATGTCTCATATAAGAGCGCAAATGCAGAAAAAATCGCAGTCAAACGTCTGCATGGGTATTCCTATTACTCCGTGTATTCGGACTACTACATCGAGTGCATTCTATTGTACATACCGCTGTTAATAGTCGCGGATAACAAGGTGCTGTTATTGCTGATTACTGCTGTATTTCAAACGGTGCAATATGTTCGAAATCGAATTGCAGAGTTTAAAACAACAATACCTGTTTTATTAAAATCCGGAGGTGAGTTATAAAATGGCAGCTATTGAAGTAAATAAAGTCACAAAACTCTTTAATGCCCGGACAATTCTTGACCAAGTCACATTTTCCGTCCCGGAAGGAGCTCTTGTGGGAATCTATGGAAAATCCGGAAGCGGGAAGAGCACTTTACTGAATATGATTGCAGGAATTGAACCTGTCAGCAGCGGCGAAATATCCGTATTCGGTCAAAAAGTGGGAAAAATGAATTCGGAGAAAAACAGACTTCTTCTGCGTGATTACATTGGAATTATGTTTCAGAATTATGCGCTGATAGAAAATGAAACAGTGGAGAAGAATGTTCGTATAGCGCTGAAATACCGAAAAGACAAAACAGAAGGAATCGTTTCTGAAGCATTGAAAGACGTGGGTTTGGAAGGGTTTGAAAAGAAAAAGGTCTTCGAATTATCCGGCGGTGAACAACAAAGAGTCGCGATGGCGAGACTGCTTGTAAAGCCTTGTAAACTGATTTTGGCTGATGAACCGACCGGAAATGTAGATTCTTCAAATAAGCGTACAATCATGAATCTGTTTCAATTGTTTAAGAAACGCGGGAAAACGGTAATGGTTGTGACGCATGATGAATCCTTGAAAGAATTCTTCGATTATTCTCTTTATATTAAAGAGAAAAGGATAATCAGTGAGTTTGCAGTAGAATAATGGCGCAGCGTAATAAGGCACTGATATATGAACAGGGAAACGATATGGATGCGAAACATACAGGTATAATAATCAGAGAATCAAGAAAACAATTGGGCATGACTCAAAAAGACCTTGCTGAAAAACTTCATGTCACAGAAGCGGCAGTTTCAAAGTGGGAAAA
>CACYEP010000039.1 GCA_902773425.1 uncultured Erysipelotrichaceae bacterium
GAAGAAGTTCATCTCTTCCAACGGAAAAATCATTCCGCGGAGAGTAACAGGCACAAGCGCGAAGTACCAGAGAATGCTGGCTACCGCGATCAAGCGTGCAAGACAGATGGCTTTACTGCCGTACGTAGCTGACTAATCACAAATGAACTCCCGTTTTTAAGCGGGAGTTTTTTTCAATATTTGAGGTATATTTTATGCAAAACCGGACCCGTAAAATCACTCTCGGGGCGCTTTTGGCGGCCATTGTCGGAGTTGTATTGCTGGTAAACCGCCAGTTCGGCGGAGCTTTTGATATTTATCTGATCTGGGTGATTCCGATTCCCTTGATCCTTTATGTGGCGGAATACGGCGTGAAGGACGCTTTGGTCGTGGCGGTATCCACGGTGATTCTGGCGTTTGTCGTTTCGTCGCCGGTTACCGTGATCTACACCTTGTTCTCGGTGCTTTTGGGAATCGTGTACGGATACGGCCTTAACAAGGGAAAGAGCGCCTATTGGCTTTTGATTGCGGCAATCCTGGGGTCCTTTGCGATGGAAATCGTGACTACGTATCTGTTCGCGGATTTCTTCGGGTACGGGATTGATTTGCAGATTGCCGAACTAAAGGAAATGATGGCGAAGATGCATGTGGAATTCCCGGCAGGGTGGAACCTTCTTCACATCATTTTGATCATGGTGGTTTTGACGGCCGTAATGGAAGGCGTGATGATTCACTTACTGACCGGATTGATCGCGAAACGGATGAAGCTCAAATATCCGCAGTATACACCGGGGAAAGATCTGCGCATGCCAAAGTGGCTGGCTGTGCTTTCGGTGCTTGTCATCGGTGCTTGGATTGCAGTCGGTTTTGCGAATCCGGAGACGAAAACCGCAGAGTATTTGCTGATCGCATCCCTTCCGCTGTTCCTGATCGGGCTCTTCTACGGGTATATTACTGTGGTCATCTGGCTGAAAATGCATGTGAATCCGCGGATGATCTGGCTCTTTGTGGTATTATTATTGTTAGGAGCGCCCGTAACGTTCCCTTTCATGGCGGGAATCGGATACGCGGACGCATTCTTGAATTTCAAAGACAGGATGCGTAACGGGAGGGTAAGATGAACCGTAAACTGGAATCCTTGAAAATCGGTGCTGTCGTCATCTTCGTCGCGGAAGCTGTTTTAGCGCTGGTGCTGGAATACGGAATGCACCTCCGTTTTGCGACGATCATGTTGATTTGCGTCGTACTGGACGGAATCTATGTGGCTTTCATGATTTTTACATTCCAGAATACCGAGATGCGGAAGGAGCGTTCCATCCGCGAATACGTGGAAGATTCTGCGGCGGACGCGGTGGAATTCGGGGAAGTCGGGTTTATTACGTTTGATGAGAAATATGTGATTACCTGGATGAGCGAACTGTTCACATCCCGCGGAATCAATTATGTGGGATCCAACATCACCGATTTTATTCCGGAGATCCGTGAAGTTTTCTTAAACGATGTGGACCAGGTCACGGTGCAGTACCGGGACCGGGAATACCTTGTCCAGCGTAAATCATCGGGGCAGATTTTATTCTTCAAGGATATCACCGAGAAGGAAGATATGCGCCGCAAACTGGAAAACCGCGAAACTGTCATCGGATTGATCAATCTGGATAACTACGCGGAAACGATTGCCTATGAAGATGAACAAAAGATTGCGGCAATCAATGCGAATGTACGTCAGCGGGTCAGCGACTGGTGCCGGGATAACGGATTTGTGGCACGCAGAGTGCGCAATGACCGGTTCGTAGTTTATACCGATATGGAACATTTCCGGAAAGCTGAAGCGGAGCGCTTCCCGATCTTAAATGAAGTCAGGACGCAGGCGGCCGAACTGGAAGCCGTAATTACGCTGTCCATGGCATTCGCGATGGGAACGGACGATCTGTTGGAACTGGATGATATGGTCAATGATTTACTGGAACTGGCGCAGAACCGCGGCGGTGACCAGGCAGCGATCAAGCCGTACGGAGGAGAAGTGCGGTTTGTCGGAGGAACCGTGGAATCCAGTGAACGGCGCAGCGGCGTCCGGATCCGTGTCATGGCGCAGTCGATCCGCGGAATGATGGAACAAAGCGAGAAAGTATATGTCATCGGACATAAGTTATCCGATTTTGACTGCATGGGCGCACAGCTGGGAGTCAGCCGCATTGCGTCTTATCTCGGCAAGGAAGTACATGTCATTTCCTTGGGCTTCCCGCTCGAAGAAAAACTTACCGGCGCGATGGAGCGCTACAAAGACGCGCTGAGTGAAGTTCATTCGTTCTGGGATGAAAAGAAAGCACTGGAAGAACTGACGGAAAAGACCCTGGTCGTTGCGGTCGATCATCATACGGTCGATCAATGCGCAACACCGGATCTTCTGGTTCACGCAAAGCGCACGCTGGTCATTGACCATCACCGAAGACGCAAGGATGACAATATCCGCGCCAGCATGGTCTATCTGGAATCTTCCGCATCCAGTGCAACGGAACTTGTGACGGAACTGCTGCAATACCAGCCGCAGAGAGTGGAACTGTATCCGGAAGAAGCGAACATCATGTTCGCAGGTATGGTTGTCGATACGAATCACTTCCGCACCAGATGCGGCGCGCGTACGTTTGAGGCGGCGGGACAGCTGCGTGAATGGGGCGCTTCACCAAGAGAAGTGGACGATCTTCTCAAGAACACGTTTGAGGAGTTTGCGTTACAGAACAAGATGCTGGCATACAGCCAGATCATCTATGACAAATATATCCTGGTTCCGATCATGGAGAAGGAATTCTATACCCGTGCGCAGATATCGGCGGTTGCGGATTTCCTTCTGTCGATCCAGGGCGTAAAGGCAAGCTTTGTGGTTGCCTACATTGATGAAGGAACGGTTGCGGTTTCCGCGAGAAGTTCCGGGGAAGTCAATGTTCAGGTCATGATGGAAAAGATGAACGGAGGCGGACATTTCTCCGGAGCCGCACTTCAAAGAACCAACACTACGGTGGAGGAAATTACCGGAGAATTAGTGGATGTGATCCACGCATATGAAGAAGAGGAGGGAAACGAGAATGAAAGTAATTCTGCTGGCTGATGTGAAAAACGTCGGTAAAAAAGGAGAAATCGTCGAAGTGGCCAACGGCTACGCGAACAATTTCCTGATTCGGAACAGAAAAGCGGTTGCCTATACCAAGGGCAGCATGAATGTATTGCAGAAACAAAAAGAAGATGCTGCGGAGGCGGAAGCGAAAGCTGTAGCCGAAGCGGAAGAATTAAAGAAGAAAATTGAAGAAATCAAACTGACTTTCCCGGTGAAAGTCGGCAAAGAAGGGAAAACCTTCGGAAGCATCTCCACCAAGGCGATGACCGAAGCGTTGTCCAAACAATACGGTCTTACCGTGGATAAGAAGAAATTCGTGGATACTGCGAGCCTGGATACACCGGGCTTCCATAAAGTGCGCGTAGAATTGCATAAAGGAGTTATCGCGGTACTGACTGTCCGTTTACTTGAAGAATAGGAGTCTATTTATGGCGACAAACGAATTGCCGGCAAGCGTACCGGCCGAACAGGCCCTTCTGGGTTTAATGATTCATTATCCGAATGCCGTAACCGAAGCGGGCGAACAGGGACTTCGTCCGGAAGATTTTTTCGACGCGTCGCACCGCCGGATTTATCAGGCAATTTCGGAATTAAACCGTGAAAAGAAGATTGCGGATCTTTCCACGTTAGCCGGAAGATTATCCGATAAAGGGGATTTGGAACGGATCGGGGGAAGTTCCTATCTGATGACCCTGTATGATTTGGGGGACTCGGAAGCAAAGGCAATTCAATATATTTCCACCATTCAGAAAAAGGCGTTACTGCGCCGGTTGATGGATGAGGCAAAGAAAATCGAAGAGATGTGCAGGGACCGCTCGTATGCGGAAGATGAAGTTCTGGATGAAGCGAGAAGTTCGATCGTACGGATTGCGGATTCAAGAAGAGGAAGCGAATTCATTTTATCGAGTGATCTGGCTCCGAAAGTCGTTGACTACATCAGCAGTCTGAAGACAACCAAGAAAAATATCGGCGTGCGCACCGGCTTATATAAATTAGACCGGAATACCGGCGGATTCCAGCCGGGAGACCTGGTGATTTTAGCGGCGCGTACTTCGGTAGGTAAAACCATGTTCGCGGCGAATATTGCGACCTATGCGGCAGTTCATGAACGCAAGAATGTCGCGATCTTCACGCTGGAAATGCCGGCGAATCAGATCATTACGAGAATGCTGGCAATCGACGGGGAAATTCCTTCGGAAGAATTAAAGACCGGGGATCTTACTCCGGAACATGCCAACGCGCTGATGGAATCCTGCAGCCGTCTGGCCAATGCCGGTGTTGCGATCGATGATTCCTCAACGATCAAAGTCGGAGAAATCCTTTCCAAGTGCAAAAAACTCCGTTCCGATCTGGAAGGAAAGGGAAAATCACTTGATTTGATCGTGATCGACTACCTGCAGCTTGTTACGGCATCGAAAGACCGTGACAACCGCCAGCAGGATGTATCCGAAATATCCCGCGGGCTCAAGGAACTCGCGCGTACGATTGAATGTCCGGTCATCGCGCTTTCGCAGCTGTCGCGTGAAAGCACGAAGCGTCAGGGCGCTCCTTCCTTGACCGATTTGCGTGAATCGGGTGCTATCGAACAGGACGCGGATATGGTAATATTCCTGCATAACACGGATGAAAATGTAGAAGAAAAGATTGACCGTAACGTAAAACTGACGGTCGCGAAGAACCGTAACGGATCTTTAATGAACATGGATATGAAGTTTAATACGACCTGTGGTATTTTTAAAGAAGTTACGGATATGTATGAGGAAGCGTAATGAACGAAACGAATACAAACAAACCTGAAACAAAGAAAAAACTGCGCTGGATTTGGATTCTGGCTATCGCGGTCTTTTCGGTTGCCATGGCGTATATTCTGCCGATTGTAGGGACGAAGTCTTACGTGATGGCTGCCTTGCCGGAAGATACCGGTGCGGAAACAACCCTGGTGTCGCAGAAACGGCTGGGCATTCTGGAACAGCCGGAAAATGTCACAAAGATTTATCTGCGCGGAAACCTGGTCGGAGTCATTCATGACACAAAAATTCTGGATGAGACTCTGAAAGATGTTTACGCGGAGAAGTACGCGGAGAAATTCCCGGGAACCGCAATCGGTCTTGGGGAAGATGTTTATGTGGTTGAACAGACGACATATTATGATTATGAAGATATCGATGAGCAGCTGATGCAGTATCTTGAAGATAACTCTTTGTTCAGTGTAAAGGCGAACAAGATTACCTTCTCCAACGGCGCGGTAATCTACGTGAAGGATCTGGACATGTTCCAGAGAGTCCGTGAACAGTTCATTCTGAACTTCATTGATGAACCGACGTACCGCACCCTGCAGAACCACCAGTCCATTACTCCGTTAAACACTTACGGCGAACAGACCATTGACCTGAATGTCCGTGAGACCATGTCGGTTTCGGAAGGATTGGCGCCGGAAGAAAAAATCTATACCACCGAGGAAGAAATCCTGAAGTTCTTCTCGTACGGGTATGACACCATTGAGAAAGAATACTATACGACCCAGGAAGGCGATACGGTCGCAGGTGTTGTTACGCAGGTCGGGGATAATCTGTCCGCGCACCAGCTGATTACCCTGAATCCGGACAAGCTGATCTCCGAAGACCAGCTGATTGCGCCGGGAACCACCCTGAACATTACGTATTTCCAGTCTCCGATCAACGTGGAAGTCACCAAAGAACGTTTGATCGAGGAAACTGTGTATCCGGAATCCACTAAATATATCTATGACAATGATATGTACTATGGGGAGCGTGTGACCGAAACCGAAGAAGTCATCGGGAAGAAAAACATCCGTTATAATGATACCTATGTGAACGGAATTCTTACCGGCGGTGAAGTTGTGTCGGAAGTTGTGACCGTGCAGCCGGTTCAGCGTGTAGTGCGCGTAGGAACCAAAACCATCGGATCTGTTACATCCAACGATTTTACAACCGGAAACGGAAACTTCTGGTGGCCGGTGAAGAATCCAATCGTATCCTGTAACTGGTATTGTTATCCGGGACATATCGGAGTCGATATCCAGGACCGCTACAATAACTGGGGTTATGTGTACGCGTCGGATTCAGGTACTGTTGTTGTCAATAATTACACATCCATCAACGGTTACTACTATGTAATCGACCATCATAACGGCTTCTTTACGTACTACGGTCATATGCGTACACCGGGGTGGTATGCGGTCGGCTCCGAAGTGGAACAGGGGCAGGCAATCGGAGATATCGGCATGACCGGGAAAGCGACCGGTCCGCATGTACACTTTATGATTTCGATCGGAGGTATTCCGTTCTACGGAGGAACGATTGTAAACGCGTGTCCGTATCTGGCCGGGTGTTAAGATGAGATTTTATGTATTGGCGAGCGGATCTAAAGGGAACTGTACCGTGGTCCGCTACAAGAAGACATGTTTAATGATTGATTGCGGCATTACCAAGCGTTATCTTACCGAGCATCTTGCGAAGTACGGTATGAGTTTGGACAGTATCACCGCATGTGTGTTTACGCATTCTCATTCCGACCATATAAAGGGCGTCAAAGCATTGCGCGGCATACCGTTATACGCGCCGTTTGAAATCAAGGACTGTCCCGATGAGCGGGATGTGGTCCCCTATGAACCGTTTCAGATCGGGGACCTGAAAGTCTTGCCGGTCAAATTGTCGCATGACGCGCCGGAAACGGTCGGATACATCGTGGCGGGGGATGAAAAGCTTGTTTCCATAACCGATACGGGATATATCTCCGAACGGAATTTCCGTTTGATCCAGAATGCGGAGTATTATATTTTTGAAGCCAATCACGATGTGGAGATGCTGATGAGGACGAACCGTCCGGCCATGTTAAAAGCACGCATCATCTCAGATGTCGGTCATATGAACAACACCGATGCCGGAATTATCCTCTCCGGCGTAATCGGCGCCGGCACCCGGGAAATTGTATTGGCACACTTAAGCGAAGAAGCGAACGATCCGGAACTCGCGCTGGATACCGTACGGGATGTCATGACAGAGAACGGAGTATCGCTTATGGGAATCCGCTTACGCGCGGCATCCCAGCACGAATCCCTGGAGGGCGGTAACTTATGATCCGGATCCTCGCGGTAGGGAAAGTAAAAGAAAAGTCCATGAAGGACCTGATTGCGGAATATTTCAAGCGCATCAGCGGATATGAGCGCATCGAAATATTTGAAGCGGAAGAGGAAAAGATTCCCCAGAACAATTCCGAAGCCGAGAACCTGAAGGCAATCGAGACGGAAGGAAAAAGGATCCTGGAGAAAATCAAGCCCTCGGATTATGTGGTTTTACTGGATCTGAAAGGAGAAGATATTGATTCAGTAAAACTGGCGGATAAACTGGAGAAACTCCGCACCTACGGAGCGGGCACCCTGGACTTTGTCATCGGGGGAAGCTTGGGAACGTCCGCGGAATTAAAGAAAAGGGCGGACTGGAAGTGGAAGTTATCGGAACTGACATTTCCTCACCAATTGGCCAGAGTAATCGTTCTCGAACAGATTTACCGCAGTTTTAAAATCCAGCATAACGAGCCGTATCACAAGTAAATCGGTTTCGTTTATAATAGTAATGACAGGAGGATAGGAGTATGGATGGAAGAGTAAATGTCCAGGTAATGAGCGTGAAAGACCGTAAGGAGATCTTGCATGCAGTCTGTGCCGGCGCGAACCAGTCTTTGGAAAAAAGACCGTTGGCAATTGCGATTCCGGTAGAAGATGAATCGGGAAACGTTGTACCGTTTGCCGGTACGGCGTCTTTGATGAAAGGAAAAGAAGCCGCGATTTCGTTAGCCCGGCTGGTATCTTTGATCCGGCCTGCCTATAAGCCGGATATCCGTGTAGGAAACGTCGGAGGAAATACCTGCGTGATCCTGGTATCCGGATCCGGTGAAAACCGTCCGTACAGCTGTCCGTCCGATCCGGATGACGCGGAGTCCTTAATGGTTGTCTATACATTATCCGAAGATGACCTTCCGGCACCGGAACCGGAAAAGGAACCGGAAGAAGAAAATCCGTTGGATATCGCGCTGGAATCGGGAGAAGAAACACCGGAAGAACCCGCAGAGGAACCGGCAGCTGAACCAGAACCGGAAGAGGAACCTGCCCCGGAAGAAACACCTGTGGAAGAGCCTGTCGCAGAGCCTGAAACCGTTCCGGAGGAAGAGCCGGAAGAAGTCTTCATCGAACCAGTTGATGCGGCAGACGAAGAATTAACCAAAGCTCCGGCTGAAGAAATCGCAGAAGAACCTGCACAGGAACCTGAAGAGGTACATGAACCGGAAGTTACTCCGGAACCCGTCGAAGAACCTGCGGCGGAAGAACCTGAACCGGAAGAGGAACCTGTTCCGGAAGAAAAGCCTGCAGAAGAAGAAACGCCGGAAGAAGAACCTGTCAATGAACCTGTTCCGGAAGAACATGAAGAAGAGCCGGAGGAAGTAATTGAACCTGCAGTTGAAGAGACTCCAAAGGAAGAACCGGTAATCGAGACCGAACCGGCAGAGGAACCTGAAGAAGAACCGGCGGTTGAAGAGACACCTGAAGAAGAACCGGTGATCGTAACCGAGCCTGAAGAGGAGCCGGCTGAAGAACACGAACCGGCAGATGAACCTGAAACTGGGCCGGAAATTGTTGAGGAACCGGCAGAAGAGCCTGAACAGGAGCCTGTTCCGGAAGAAACTCCGAAGCGCAATATGACGGAGATGTTCTTCTCCATTGATGACGATGAGGAAGAAGAAGTTTCGGAGCCGGAGCCGGTGAAAGAAATTGAGGCAGTGCCTGAAGAAGAACCGGTGACCATAACCGAGCCTGAAGAGGAGCCGGAAGTTACTCCGGAA
>CACYEP010000040.1 GCA_902773425.1 uncultured Erysipelotrichaceae bacterium
ATGGATTGCCATCGTCGGAGTGATTTGTTTTTCCGGCATGAATTCCACATCCGGAATCCGTTCGCGGACCATCGCCTTGGCTTTATCAAGAAGCTCCTGACCTCTTCCGTGCATCGCGTAGATCCAATAATGTTTGCCCGCAAGTTCCGGCGGCGCAATCAGATCGACCAGTTTGGTTAACGCCTTCTGCTGGCCTCTGGCTTTCGCGACCGTGTAGTAGATCCCGTCCTTATCGCACGAAATGATTGGCTTCAGGTTTAAAATCTTTCCGACCAGCGCGATCGACGGAGTAATTCTTCCTCCCGCGCGAAGATAATCCAGGGTGTCCATGTAGTAGCCCAAATGGGAATCGTAGATCTTGCGTTCCAGTTCCTTGGAAACCGTGTCAAGATCCGCGCCGTCTTCAAAACGTCTTGCGGCATAAACGGCCCATATGCCCGCGCCGAAAGAAATGTTCTTGGAATCGAACATGTAGCTTTCAATGTCTTCCGCCTGGGCAAGCGCTGTCGCCATCGCGTTGTAGGTGCCGCTTAAGCCCGAGGAAATGGAGATACCTAAGATCTTTTCATACCCATCCGCTTTGATTTGGTTGATGAGTTCGGTAATTTCGTACACATTCGGTGTGGAAGTCTTCGGAATTTCTTCCTTGAAATGATCGTAGACATAATCTGCGGTAATATCCAGTCCGTCGTTATACACGTGGTCATGATACATGATTTTTAAACGGACAACACGGATGTCGTATTGTTCGATATATTGATCCGGCACATCACATCCGGAATCAACCATAATAGCTGTTTTTACAGGATTCATATACTTGCCTCCTTAACTTTATTGTACTCCTAATCCGGCAGAATCGACCCATCTTGCAAAGAAATCGTGATTTCCCTCTGCGGAAGTTCGTTTTCATAGGATTTACTGAAGAAAATCTGTACTAACGGGTGATCCTGATGACGGAGATACGCTTCCCAGTCTTCGCTTTCTTCCAGCGCTTTTCTTCCCTCTTCGGTTTTTCCCGCGTAGAAGTACGGGTTCCCGAGGGCCCCGAGTCTTGCCAGGGCTTTCGCGTCTTCTTCGCTCAAATCCTCAAACTTCAGGAAGTTCTCCAGGAAGTATTCATAGGTTTCCTGTTCAAAATGATGAATCGTATAGTCATGGAAATCCAACAAATTCGGATTGGTCCATCCCATCTTTTCCGCGTACGAATTCACATCCACCGATACTGCCTTGTAGGAAACCGATTCTCCCGGAACAACCGTAATGTCGCCGTAAAGATTCTCCGGCACCGAAATCGCCCCGGTCGAGATATCGTAGAGTTCCGTCCCGTCGACATTTTGCGAAAAGATCGCCTGGATATGAAGATGTCCGCTGAAGACCACCGGGCAATGATATTTCTTCATCAGTGCGCGCAGCTTACTGCCGTTTCCGATGATAAATTCCTCAAAATTTACCCGGTCGTACTTTAACGCTGCCTGATGCGTGATCGGAATCAGAGTTGCCCCGGCTTTCTTCGCGTCTTCAAAAATTCCCTTCATCCATGTTTGAGTATCCTCCCGGATCCAGCTGTCCGAAGCCGGTCCGAACATGGAATTGTATTCATATTTCTGCGTATCCAAAGCCAACATCCACACATGATCGGACAGTTTCTTCATGTAGCTTAAAGACGCGCTGTCCCTCGAATCCGCATTCTTATAGCCGAAATCCGCGTAGATTTCCTCAAAGTCGGACGTTTCAACAGTTGCCGCATGGTATACCGTGTCTCCGAGGAACGCTCTGGAAAACGGATTGCGCAGATCATGATTTCCCGGGATCACATACACCGGGATCCCCGCTTCCGATAAAGGTTTGAAGATTTGGACAAACTCCAGATGGGAAGCCTTCTCCCCGTTGAAGGTCATATCACCGGCCACGATGACCGCATCCGGTTTTTCAGTCAACGCCGTATCCACAAACGCCATCATGATTTCATCGGTATAGACAACTTCCTTGCCGTCCCTGAGATTGCGCACCGATGCGGCTGCCGTTCCTTCATCGTACAGTTCATTTCCCAAAAAGTGCGGATCCGTCATCAAAAAGATCCGGACCGCTTCCTTTGACGGGACAGTTTCATTTTTCATAGCGCATCCTCCGAATATTCCGAGGCAGAATGCCAGGATTCCCAAAATCAGTTTGTTCATTTTTCTGTTCCAAAGAGTTTGTTGACGAGTGTATTCACAAAACTGAGTACGATTACGGAAACGACCAATAAGCCGAACGAAGAAAAGTAGGCACCCGGCACAAACCGAAAAGCTGTATACAGAATCAGCGCGTTGAGAACCAGATGCCATAATCCGAACGTGATCCAGCTTAACGGGGCTGTCAAAAATTTCAGTACCGGTTTTACAAACGAATTTAATAGCCACAGTGCCAAAACCATCAGCAACAGCGCTTTCTTCGTAAAGATGATACCGTCAAACAGCACATCCAGAATGTAAAGCGCGATGAGATTGCCTGCGAGTGTCCAGCCGACTTTTTTCATGATTACATACTACACATTTTTCGCAGAATTGAAAATACCGGATATACCCCGAAAGAAAACAGCGGCTTTTTCACCGCTGTTGTTTCATTGCCCGGCATGATTCTTTTTGCGTTTTCCGCAGAGGATCCCGACGGCTAAGAGAATTCCGACCCCCGCGGGCAAAAAATCTGTCCATGCTTTTTCCCGGTGCGTCGTATATCCTGTGTATTGAAGATCCGAGAGATTGGCCGGTTCTTCGGGGAATTCGATTTCGC
>CACYEP010000041.1 GCA_902773425.1 uncultured Erysipelotrichaceae bacterium
AGAGAAGTATGGAGAATAACGAATGTACGAAATGAATTTTAACGCGCGAAGCGAAGACCTGGACGCGTTTGTCGAACATACGGAAGGTGGTTCCATCCTGCAGGAGTCCAAGTGGGCTTTGGTGAAGGATAACTGGGATCACGCCTATATTACCTGCGCAAAGGACGGAAAGATTGCGGCTAGCGCGATGGTTTTAATGCGCAGACTGATCGGTCCTTACAAACTGTTTTATATCCCGAGAGGCCCGGTCATGGATTATTCCGACAGAGAACTGGTGAACTATTTCCTCGCGGAACTTAAGAAATGGGCGAAGAAAAACGGTGCGGTGACTTTGCGTTTTGATCAGCTGGTTGTGCATGATGTGCGAAGCGGAAGCGATGATCCCGCGGATACGCAGGTGTTGGATGATGTTACGAAACTGCTGATGGAATGCGGCGCCGAACATCACGGATACAACCTCGGGATGTATGATGCCATGCAGCCAAGAACCCAGGCTGTCATTCATTTTGCGGATGAAAAGCCGGCCGGAAAGAAGCTGCGCTACTACCTGAAACACGCGAAGTCCAAAGGCGTGGAAATTGAACGCATGGGATCCGAAGGAGTCCTCAAGTTCAATGAACTCGAACAGAAAACTGCCGGCCGCAAGGGTATTTCCTTACGCAATGAAGAATACTTCAAAAAGCTCACGGAAGTTTACGGAGATCATGCGAATATCTCTTTTGCGGTGTTAAATGCGGCAGAAGCCCTGAAAAAGGAAAATGAGACCAAAGAATCCCTGGAGAAACAATTACAGGATCCGAAGTATACCGAAAAGAAACGGTTTGAGATCGGTGAGCGGTTGGACAGTGTCTCCAAGAACGCGGAACGCCTTAGGGAGATCTGTGAGAAGCACGGAGACAAAATCTGGATTTCCGGAGCCTTGATCATCCGTTCGGAATCTTACGCGGAATTGATGTATGCGGGAATGGACGAGGAATTCCAGTTCTACCGCTCCAATACTTCGTTCCAGGACGCGATTGACTGGGCAAAGGAAAACGGATGCCGGACTTGTAATCTCGGCGGCGTGGAAGGAACCCTCGATGACAGTTTAACGATGTTCAAAGATTTATACGGACCCCGCTTTGAAAGCTACATCGGAGAATTTGATCTTCCGGTAAGACCTCTTCTGGCTAAAGGATTTGACATCGCATTAAAAATACGTAAACGTTTATAAGCCGCAGGATATGCGGCTTATTCTTTTTGGAACATTCCGGAAAACTCATTCTGTTTCCGGTATTTCCCCGGCGTCATGCCGGTTTTCTTTTACCCGTACGGACTGAAAACAAAAGCGAAAGCATGATAAAATATATATACACGGAGGATCTCATCATGAAAAAACTCATTTTGTTATGTATAGCGCTCTTGCTGTGTCTTTCGGAAACACCGGCAGTATATGCGAATTCCGCTATTCAGTCATGGAGCGGGTCTGCGTCCGGAGGAGCTGTGCCGGCGGATGAGGATTGTCCGGTGATTGTAACGCATGAAGATCTGATCCTTCATACCGGACCCCTGGATGAGAACTTTGCGGAAACCTCTGTAAAACAGGCATCTTTCGAGCCGTTTGTCGAAGCAATCTACACCCTGAAGAATCCCTCGGATGAAGAAGTAACTGTCCGTCTTGCGTTCCCGTTCGGCAATATTCCCCAGTACTTTATGGGATACGGTATTACCTCCCTGAATGAAGACCTGTATAAGATCAAGGTAAACGGAAATGATGTGAACGCGGCTTTGCGGTATACCTACAACCCGTCTGCCTGGAATGCCGACCCGGAGGAGTCTTTGAGCCGTCTGTCCGATACTTACCGCACCGATCCGTTTTATTCTCCGGATCTGCCGGTGCATGAATATCAGCTCACGGTAAGCGGACTTCCGGAAGACGGGCAGGATTACCGGATGGAATTCACCCATGACTTTTCGGACGGAAAATCGGTTCTCTTCATGAGCATCAATTCCATCGCGTTTGACGGAACTGTGATGACCGCAGGCAGATCCGTAAAAAACGGTTCGTCCTTTACAGTGTATTCCGCCGGGGAAGATATCGTAAAAGATCTGTCTTTCATCTTTTCGGATCATGCGAAGGAAACTCCCGCTGAAGGAAGCGTACAGGTTCAGTTCATAGAGTCCTATTCATTCGCGGACTATGCGAAAAATCTTACGCCTAAGGATCTGAAAATCTCGGAAACCGATTGGTATAACTCCTTGGTGGACATGATCAATTCGGGATATTTCGGAAATTATGTGCTGGATTCTCCTATGGAAAACCGGTATCTTCCGGCACTGTTGATGAGCTGGTATGACTATACGGTTGTTATGAAACCCGGTGAAACCGTTCAGAATTCCGTAAAGGCACCTTTGTATCCGGATATTGATCAGAGTTACAATCCTCCGGTATTCACCTGTAACTATCTGTTGACGCCCGCAAAAACATGGAAGGAATTCGGGGACTTGACCATCACCGTGGAAACCGGCGCGATCTTACGGACATACGATGACAAAGTATTTCCGTTTAAGGAAACGGAAAACGGTTATGTTGCCGAATTGAAAGAACTGCCCTCGGAGGATCTTTCCTTTGAATTGTGCGCGGTCAAAAAGCCGAAACGCAATTCTTCCTATGCAACGATTGTTGCGGTTTTCTTAGGGGGATTCGGATTGGTTTTTGTGATTCTGGCAGTCCTTGTGATTAAACTCGTGAAAAAAGTAATCAAAAAGAAATCCAAACGGTATTAAGCAAAAATAAGACAACGGAATGATTTTGAAGCCTGACGGCTGATCCGGTCAGGCTTTTTTCTTTGATGCGCTCCGGCAACTATTGACACCGTGTCAGCAACAGACTATAATGATGATGCTGACATAATGTCAGGATGGGAGGAAATATGGTCAAAGGAACACCTGGATTCATCGCAGGACGCCGTGAGGAAATCATTAACGCCTGTGAGAAACTGTATCAGACGATGAGTTTCAAGGAGATCACATTGAAAGAAATCGGGAATGCCGTTCCGTTTTCCCGCCCGACCATTTATAACTATTTCCGCACCAAGGAAGAAATCTTCTTGGCATTATATAAGCGGGAATATGATTTATGGAACGAAGATCTGACATCAATTCTGGAGGAAAATGAAACTCTGTCCGAAGATTCGCTGGCAGGCAAAATTGCGGACTCCTTGGCACGAAGAGGGCAGCTGTTAAAGCTTCTTGCCATGAATAACTATGACATGGAGGAAAACAGCCGTCCGGAATTTCTGACATCCTTCAAATCATCTTACGGAAAATCTTTGCGTCTCATGCGAAATCTGCTGGAGAAGTTTTGCCCGAAGATGACCGGACAGGAGCTCCAAAACTTCATCTACATCTTCTTCCCGTTTATGTTCGGAATATATCCGTATACATCCGTTACGGAAAAACAGCGTGCGGCAATGAAGGAAGCGGAAGTGGATTACATGTATCAAACGGTTTATGAACTTTCCTATAACTGCCTGATGCGGTTATTGAAAGGTCAGTAATAAAAAAGATTCAAGGAGGATAGTATGAGTAAAAAGATCGTACAGACTGCAGGAAGAAATCAACTCGGAGAATTTGCGCCGATGTTCGCACATCTGAATGATGACGTATTATTCGGTGAAGTATGGAACGAAGAAACCATCGACACAAAGACCCGGTGCATTATTACCGTGGTATCTTTGATGGCTTCGGGAATTACCGATTCTTCCTTAATGTATCATCTGCAGAATGCGAAAGCGCACGGAGTAACCAAGGAAGAAATTGCGGCAATCATCACCCATGCGACCATGTATGTGGGATGGCCGAAAGGCTGGGCGGTATTCCGTATGGCAAAAGAAGTATGGAACGAAGAAACGCCGGCATTAACCGATAAGGAAAAGTACCAAAACACGATTTTCTTCCCCGTCGGGGATCCGAATCCGTACGGACAGTTCTTCGTGGGACAAAGTTATCTTGCGCCGGTATCTACGGAACAGGTCCCGTTATTCAATGTGACTTTTGAACCGGGATGCCGCAATAACTGGCATATTCATCACGCGAAGAAAGGCGGCGGACAGATGCTGGTATGTGTCGGAGGACGAGGATACTATCAGGAATGGGGAAAAGAACCGGTCGAGATGACTCCGGGAACAGTCATCAACATTCCTGCGGAAGTTAAGCATTGGCACGGTGCGGCACCGGATTCCTGGTTCTCGCATCTGGCAATCGAAGTCACAGGGGAAGAAACATCCAACGAATGGCTGGAACCGGTGGATGCGGACAGTTATAACAGCCTGAAATAAGCATAGGAGAGAAGTTATGAAGAATAGGATGAATAAGTTCACAGCGCTGATTTTGGCGCTTGCGGTAATCTTGAGTCCGGCGGCTTGCGGCCAAAAGGCAGCGCCGGAAACAGAGACCAAGCCGGAACCGGAAACTGCGGATACGGAAAAAAACGAACAGGCGCAGGAAACAGAGGCCCCCGCGGAGAAAGTATTGGTCGTTTATTTCTCTGCGACCGGGACAACCAAAGGCGTAGCGGAGAAAATCGCGGCGGTAACGGATGCGGACCTCTTCGAAATCGTACCGGTTAACGGGTATACGGACGGCGATCTGGATTGGCATGATTCCAAAAGCCGCACCACACACGAACAGAATGATAAAAGTGCGCGGCCGGAGATTGCGGGTGAACCGGTATCCCTGGAAGGTTACACAACCGTATTTGTCGGTTTTCCGATTTGGTGGGGAGAAGAACCGCGCATCATGGATACCTTTGCGGAGTCGTACAATTTTGACGGATTGACTGTCATTCCGTTCTGCACATCCGGAAGCAGCGGCATCGGCAAGAGCGGCCAAAACCTCGCGGAACTCGCAAAATCCGGTACCTGGCTTGACGGTAAGAGACTTCCGTCGAATGTATCGGAGGAAGACCTTCAAGCTTGGATCGACGGCCTCAAATCATAAACAGAAACAGTAACCGGAATCAGAAAACGCAGCCTGAGCTGCGTTTTACTGTGCGCAATCGCGGAGCAGGCAGGTTTTTTGCGGGGGATTTGGTGTTCAATCATTATGCCGGAGGTGGGTGATTATGGAAGCACATGACAGTTACATTTGTTTACGTATTGCGTTGGGGTATGCGGATGCGAGCAAGTACAAATTGACCCCGGAAATGATCAAAACAATTGAAAGAATGAAACGGGACATAGAGGAACACGAAAAGCGTTATCCGGGACAGCCGGTGGAATGGTATATTCCGGATGATTAGTATATGAACGGTATATGTTCATAGGACTGAGGGAGAATAAACCGTGTTCGGGAAATGCATGGGCGGGTCGGGAAAGATCCGCTTTTTCTTTTAGCAATCTCGAGTTGACAGTGCTAAAACACAGGAGTATAATTTTGGCAGAAAGTTGGAAAGAGTGCTAAAGGAGGTGCGGCAGATGTTAAGTCAAAGACAGGCTGAAATCTTGAAGGCAATCGTGGAAGAGTTCATCCGAAGCGCAACGCCGGTAGGAAGCAATACCTTGCTGAAGAAATATGATCTTCCGTATTCATCCGCGACGATCCGCAATGAGATGATGGCATTGGAGCGGGAAGGCCTCTTAGAAAAAACACACACTTCCAGCGGACGTGTTCCGGGCACCGAAGGGTACCGGTATTATGTCGAGAATCTGATGGATCAGGTATTGTCCGATGAAACAAAGAATGAAATCGCGACGGTATTTGACTTCAGCAACTGGACTTTGGAGGATGCGATCCAGAAGAGCTGCGATGTGGTGTCGCAGATGACTTCGTTAACCAGCGTAGTCTTAGGTCCGGAAGCGGAAAATCAGACTCTGCGTCATATTAAGATGTTCCCGATCGATGAAATGACGGCGGTGGCAGTCTTCATCACCGACCAGGGGCACACCGAAAACCGTAGATTCAAGTTTGACGAATCGGTATCGGTGGATGACATCATGCGGTGCACCGAGATCCTGAATGACCGTTTGGCGGGAACGCAGATTTCGGAAGTTGCCGATAAGATGAAGGAACTCCGTCCGATTCTGGCGAACGAGATCAAGCGTTCGGAAGTGCTGTTCAACGCATTCTTCCAGGCTTTCGTGAAATTCGCTTCCCGGTCAATGTACTACTCCGGGGCGGGAAATATGCTGTATCAGCCGGAATTCAGTGATGTGGAAAAACTGAAGCAGATGATGAAGCTTCTGGAAGATTCCAGCGCATGGAAACAGATTGCGTCCAATTCGCAGCATTCCATGGTGAAGAATGATGAAACCGGAAGAGTCATCTGGACCGATGATTACGCGATTGCCGCAAAATCCGTCGGTTTATCGAATGATGACAGCACCCAGCTGATGGTAGTCGGGCCGAAGCGGATGGATTATAAAGAAGTATTGAATATATTGGATTACATGGCGGAAGTTTTGGAGAAGTATTACCGCCGGAAGGGCTAGGTGAAGGACTTGGAAGAGAAAGAATTTAATGTCGAAAACGAACCGGAAGTAAAGGAAGAAGAAGTTCCTGAAGAAGCTCCGGAACCTGCGGCGGAACCCGACGAAACAGAAACACTCCGCGCGGAAGCGGAGGACTGGAAAAACAAATATTACCGTTCGATCGCGGATACGGCGAACCTGAAGAAGCGTCTGGAAAATGAAGCGATGTTATCGAAGAAATACCAGATTCAGGGATTCGCGCTGAATGTGCTGCCGGCACTGGACAACCTGGAAAGAGCGTTAGCACAGGAAACAACCGATGAGGCATTGCACAAAGGTGTCGAAATGGTGCGCAACCAGCTGGTAAATGCGCTGGAAGCGGAAGGCGTAAAAGAGATCGAAGCGGAAGGAAAGCCGTTTGACGCCAACTTCCATCATGCGATTATGACGGAAGAAGCTGAAGGCAAGGAGCCGGGAACGGTTCTGGAAGTCTTACAAAAAGGTTATATGCTGAAAGACCGCTTACTGCGGGCTGCGTTAGTAAAAGTAAGTGAGTAAAGGAGAGATGAGATTATGTCGAAAATTATCGGAATTGATTTAGGTACAACCAACAGCTGTGTATCCGTTATGGAAAACGGAGAAGCGAAAGTAATTACAAACCCGGAAGGAAACCGCACGACACCGAGTGTTGTCGCATTCAAGAACGGGGAAAGAATTGTCGGTGACGCGGCTAAGCGTCAGGCAATCACAAATCCGAACTGCATTTCGTCCATTAAACGTTTAATGGGTACTTCGGAAAAGGTTATGGCGGAAGGCAAGGCATATACGCCGCAGGAAATCTCCGCGATGATCTTACAGTATCTGAAGACCTATGCGGAAAGCTATCTGGGCGAACCGGTCACCAAGGCGGTTATTACGGTTCCGGCATACTTCAATGACGCACAGCGTCAGGCAACCAAGGATGCAGGAAAGATCGCAGGCTTGGATGTTATGCGTATTATCAACGAACCGACGGCAAGCGCATTGGCGTTCGGTATTGATAAACAGGATGTTGAACAGAAAGTTCTGGTCTATGACTTAGGCGGCGGAACCTTCGATGTTTCCATTCTGGATATGGCAGACGGCACCTTCGAAGTATTATCCACTTCCGGTGATACTCATTTGGGCGGAGATGACTTCGATAACGTAATCGTTGACTGGCTGGCAGACGGATTCCGCAAGGAAAACGGAATTGATCTGAAGGCAGATAAGATGGCGCTGCAGCGTTTGAAGGAAGCGGCGGAAAAAGCGAAGAAGGATTTGTCCGCAATGGTACAGACCCAGATCTCCTTACCGTTCATTTCCGCGGGCGCAAACGGTCCGTTGCATCTGGAACAGACCTTAACACGTGCGAAATTTGATGAAATGACTTCGTTCTTAGTAGAACGTACGCTGGTTCCGGTACGTAAAGCTCTGGCAGACGCGGGACTTCGCGCAAGCGAACTTGACCAGGTATTGTTGGTAGGCGGATCCACCAGAATGCTGTCGGTGCAGGAAGCTGTACGCAAAGAATTAGGCAAGGAACCGAACAAGTCCGTCAACCCGGATGAAGCTGTTGCGATGGGCGCGGCAATTCAGGGCGGCGTTCTGGCAGGCGATGTCAAGGATATCGTATTGCTGGATGTCACACCGTTATCCTTAGGTATTGAAACCCTGGGCGGTGTTATGACGAAGCTGATTGACCGTAACACGACGATCCCGACATCCAAGAGCCAGATCTTCTCGACGGCGGTTGATAACCAGCCGGCAGTGGACATTCACGTATTACAGGGTGAACGTGCCTCGGCAAACGACAACAAGACCTTAGGTATCTTCAAGCTGGACGGCATCGCACCGGCTCCGAGAGGAATTCCGCAGATCGAAGTAACCTTTGATATCGACGTAAACGGTATCGTTCATGTATCCGCGAAGGATAAGGGCACAGGCAAGACCCAGTCCATCACGATTCAGAACAACGAAGGCTTATCCAAGGAAGAAATCGACCGCATGGTAAAAGAAGCGGAAGAACATAAGGCCGAGGATGACAAGCGCAGAGAAGACGTCGAGACAAGAAACCGCGCGGAACAGTTCATTAACCAGATCGATAAGACGCTGGAAAATGAAGGTGCGAATATCGACGCAGCGCAGAAGGCAGAAGTTCAGAAATTGCGTGACGAACTGAAGGATGCGTTAGACCGCAACGATATGGATACATTGAAGACCAAACTGGATGCGCTGGAAAAAGCGGCGCATACGATGGCTGAACAGATGTATCAGGCAAATCAGGCACAGGGAAATCCGGGCAATGCGAACGGAGATCCGAACGTGCAGGACGCGGACTACACCGAAAAGTAAACAAGAATAATGCAGGGTCCGGTCAATAACCGGACCCGCTGTTTGATGAAAGGAAGTGCAATATGGCAGAGAAACGTGATTATTATGAGGTCCTTGGGGTCGCGAAGGATGCGTCCGAGGACAAAATTAAGCGTGCCTACCGTAAATTAGCCAAGAAATATCATCCGGATCTGAACCATGAGCCGGATGCGGCGGATAAATTCAAAGAGGTCACGGAAGCCTACGAAGTTCTTTCCGATGCGCAGAAGCGCCAGAACTATGATCAGTTCGGCTTTGCGGGTATGGACGGAGCAAGCGGCTTCGGCGGATTCGGTTCCGGTTTCGGAGGAAGCGGATTCGGCGGGACCGGGTTCGGAGGATTCGACGATATCTTCAGTTCCTTCTTCGGAGGCGGCATGGGAGGCACAAGAACCCGTTCTTCCAATGCGCCGATGCAGGGGGATGACCGCTACATGCAGATGAAAATCACGTTTATGGAAGCCATCCGGGGCAAAAAGGTTCCGGTGGAATTAGACGTGGATGAGTCTTGCCCGGATTGCCACGGATCGGGTGCGGCGTCACCGTCGGATATTGAAACATGTTCGACCTGCGGAGGATCCGGCAGAGTCATGTCCCAGCAGCGGACAGCATTCGGTGTTTTCCAGACACAGACCGTATGTCCGAATTGCCGGGGAAAAGGAAAAGTCATCAAGAAGGTATGTCCGACCTGCAAAGGAAAGGGATACAACCGTCACCATGTCAGCTTTGATCTGAATATTCCTGCAGGAATCCGCACCGGTCAGCAGCTGCGCGTTCCGGGAAAAGGCGAGCGCGGAGTAAACGGCGGACCGAACGGCGACTTATATATC
>CACYEP010000042.1 GCA_902773425.1 uncultured Erysipelotrichaceae bacterium
TTACCTACGAATGAATTGAGAAAGTCTGTTTTCGCTTGAGGAAGACAGACTTTTTTTCAAACAAAGGAGGTAACGTATGTTTCAAATTGAAAACGTCACAATTGTCTATAAAAATGATTTACGGGAACTGGTAAAAAACTTTTCCCTGACAATACATCCGCATGACAAAATTGCGGTCATCGGCGAGGAGGGTAACGGGAAATCTACTCTTTTGAAATGGATGTATGAACCGGAATCGGTTGAAGATTACGCGGATGTTTCCGGGAAAAGGACCGTACATAGTGAAATACTGGGATACCTGCCGCAGGAATTGCCCGCTTTGGACCGTGAAAAGACGGTATATGAATATCTTTCGGAAGAATCCGCATTTTTGGAGGCAGGTCCGGCGGAGATTGCGGAGCTGTCGAGAAAGACCGGCTTGCCTTCGGAGTTCTTTTATGAAGAACGTATGATGGGTTCGCTTTCGGGAGGCGAAAAAATCAAAATAGAGACCGTACGAATTTTGGTAAAAAAGCCGACACTGTATTTTCTTGACGAACCTTCCAACGACCTTGATCAGGCGACTCTGGAATGGCTGGAAACATTTATAAGGGAGGAAAACGCTGCGTTTGTCTATATATCCCATGATGAAGTATTGCTGGAAAAGACTGCGTCAAGAATTGTTCATCTGGAATTGCTGAAGCGGAAGACAGAACCGAAGATCACGGTGGCGAATACCGGATATGAAGAGTATGTAAGCCGCAGGGAAGACCTGTTTGACCGTCAGATGCGCATCGCTTTATCCGAGCGCCGGGAAGAAAAGATCCGTATGGAGAAATACCGCCGGATCCAACAGAAAGTGGAGAACGATCTTCGTTCCGTATCCCGCCAGGATCCCCACGGAGGATTCTTATTGAAGAAAAAGATGAGATCCGTGAAGGCAATGGGAAAACGGTTCGAGAGGGAAAAGGAAAATCAGACCGAGATTCCGGAAAAGGAAGAAGCGATCATGTTTCACTTTGAGAATACCCGCCCGGTTCCTTCCGGGAAAATCATCTTGGATTTCAAGGAAAAGGAACTCCGTACACCGGACGGAAAAGAAGTTTTGGTAAAGAATCCCGAACTGTTTGTTGCGGGGCCTTCCAAGGTATGTATCACCGGGAAAAACGGAACCGGGAAGACAACATTTCTTAAAACCGTTTGGCAGCTGTTAAAAGACCGCACGGACATTCATGCGGCATATATGCCGCAGAATTATGAAGATCTTCTGGAAAATGAAAAGACACCGGTTGAGTACCTGGCACCGGAACGCACCGCGGAAAAAATCACCAAAGTCCGCAAGGCATTGGGCGCCTTGAAGTATACGACCTTGGAAATGGAGCATCCGATTCGGGAACTCTCGGGAGGCCAAAAGGCGAAAGTATTCTTATTGAAGATGGTGCTGGACGGTGCGGATGTGTTATTGTTAGATGAACCCACACGGAACTTTTCTCCGTTGTCTGCGCCGGTAATCCGGGAAGTGCTGGCGGAGTTTCCGGGAACGGTTATTTCCGTGAGTCATGACCGGAAGTACATCGAAGAAGTTCCGGATACGGTTTACGAATTGACAAAGAACGGGTTTTTGAAGAAGGAGTAAGAAGATGAGTTATATTACCACCTGGTCGGGAGTGCATTTTGATCCCGTGCATCCAGATCCGGAATTGATCCGGATCGAAGATATCGCGCATTCACTGTCCTTGTTATGCAGGGCAAACGGACATTTCAAATACTTTTATACCGTGGCCCAGCACTCGATTGCGTGCGCAAGGGAGGCAAAAGCCCGCAATCTTTCCCGCAGGGTCCAATTGGCATGTCTTTTGCACGATGCGGCCGAAGCGTTTCTCTCCGATGTGACAAGACCCGTCAAGGCCTTATTGCCGGAGTATTCGGTCATTGAGGACCGGTTATTGGATACGATCTGGGAGAAATATCTCGGCTCTCCGGTCACAAAAGAAGAACGGGAAGCCGTGTTTGAAATCGATGATGATATGCTGTCGCTGGAGTTTAAGGAAATCATGCCGGAAGAACTCGGCGACCGCTACAGGAAACTGAAAGCCGATATCTGTCCGCACCGTGAAAATGAGGAAGATGTCGAGAAGGAATTCTTAAGACTGTTTGACGAATTAAAAGACTAGTCCGAATGGGAACTAGTCTTTTTTTATCATTTCGAATGCCTGATCAAGTCCGTAGTCCTTGACCCAGGTAAGATATTTCCGCAACAGTGCCGCGGTATTCGGGTGTAAGAACTGTTCGTCTTTTCCTTTTTCGAGATATTCCAGCGCCGAAGCGTCTGTGTATTTGTCGCCTTGGTAGATCATGCAGGCAGCGACCCGGTCGCATACCATTTCCTTGACGTATTTTTTGGGCATTTCATAAACGATGAGTTTGTCTTCGACCCGGTCTACCCAGAAATCCCAATGATGCCGGTTGCGCCCTTTGTGATGCAGCCACCCCAAGGAATACCCCTTATCTTTTTTCTCTTCACCGATCGGGGAACGGTCTCCTTGGTAGTATTTGACGCCCGCGATGAATTCTGTCGGAGAATATTTTGACAAGTCATGGGCAAGGCCCTGTTTGTACAGGCCGAGCCTGAAACAAAGCTCCCCGACCTTGATTTTGTGTCGGGTAATTGTGGAGAAATGTCCTTTCAGCCGGTAAAGGAACGGCTTATCGCTTTTGTAAGTGCCCATATCCGAATCTTACAACAAGGAAGGTTGGTTCTCAAGAACTTTTCGGACATGTTATAATACAAAAAAGGTGATGAAAGTGAAAAAACGTGAAATACTCGGAATCATCTTCTTTGTGATTCTGGACCAGCTTACGAAATATATCGCATCCGTGTATCTGAAGGGTGCAGGAATGGTGGAAGTCATTAAGAACTTCTTCTATCTTCATCTGGTGCATAACAGCGGCGCCGCCTGGAGCATCCTGGAAGGGCAGATGTGGTTTTTCTACATCCTGACGGTTGTGATGCTGGGAATATTCTTTATGTGCTTGGTTAAATCGGACAAAAAAGAAACGTGGCTCAGGTTCGCGTTTGTGTTGATTATTGCGGGAACGATCGGAAATTTCATTGACCGTCTTCTGTTTCAGCAGGTGACGGATTTCCTGGATTTCTATATCTTCGGATATGATTTCCCGGTGTTCAATATCGCGGATACCGAACTTTGCATCGGTGCGGGAATCTTTGCGCTTTATGCGTTAAGGCACTCGGACGATGAAGAAAAGGAGGGGGCAAAATGACATATACCTGTACACCGGAAGATGAAGGAAAGCGGATTGACCGGAAACTTTTGGAATTCTCGGAAGACTACTCCCGCACCCAGTGGCAGCGTGCCATTGACGACGGAAATGTGTCGGTAAACGGAAAAACTGCGAAGGCGAATTATAAACTCCGCGAAGGTGACGTGATTGATTATGAAGAGCCGACGGTTTTGGAGATGAAAATTGAACCGGTTCCGATGGATCTCGATATCATTTACGAAGATCAGGATGTCATTGTCTTAAACAAGCCGAAAGGTTTGGTGGTTCATCCGGGGGCCGGCACCAAGGAACCGACATTGGTGTCGGGGCTTTTGGCGCATTCAGATTCTTTGTCCGGAGTCAACGGAGATTTCCGTCCCGGAATTGTTCACCGCATTGACAAGAATACTTCGGGATTACTGATTGTCGCGAAGAATGATAAGGCGCATCATGCGCTGGCGGCCCAGCTGGAAGACCGCAGTCTGTCCCGCAATTACTATGCGTTAGTATCCGGCGTCATCAAGGAAGAATCGGGAACGATTGATGCGCCGATCGGAAGAGATCCCAGAGACCGTACAAAGATGACGGTTACCAAGGAAAACTCCAAACCCGCGGTTACGCAGTTTACGGTATTGAAGAGATACCGCGAATATACGTTGGTGGAATGTCATTTAAAGACCGGACGCACGCATCAGATCCGTGTTCATATGAAATTTATTAAGCATCCTGTCGCGGGAGATCCGGAGTACGGCATCAAGAAGGACGCATTGGCGGAATCGCAGCTTCTGCACGCGCATTCCATTACATTTATTCATCCGTCCACCAAGGAACGCATGACATTTGAGGCGCCGCTGCCGGAAGAATTCCGTAAAGTTTTAGCGTATCTTGATGAAAGAGAAGGGGCGGTCCAATGATTACGATCACCCCGAAAGATTTATGGCAGCTGGAACTGACGGATTTCTTTGTGAGCCGGTATGGGTATCAGATGCTGCGGGTTCAGGAAGACCGGGAAAACACCTGGCTGATCAATACGTCAAACAGCCGCTATCCGATCGTATATATTACGAAAGAGGAAGTAGGCAATTCCGTGAAGAACGCTGCGATGCGCGATGAAATCCATCTTCAGATCCTGGCGCAGGTTCATTCAAGCGGAGGAAGACTCGAAATCTGTGTCGGAGGAATCGGCGCTCCGGAAGACTTTGAAGAAGGCAAGCGCATCGGATTGATGCCGGGAAACGGAGCTCCGAAGGATGTCCTTGAAATATTTCCGGATCTTGATAAAGCGCTGGAAGGCGTGACCGGGCAGAACCTTCAGAGAAGGTACCTTGCGGCTCACCAGAAGCTTCAGAATGATTCCCGGGAGAATATGTTTCCTCCCGTGTATTCCGTTTTAAATCCGAAGGGAAAAGCCAAAAGCCGGAAGCCTTACGCAATCTATGCGATGATGGCAATCTGTTTTACGATGTTTGCGGTATCGTGGTTATTGCGCCAGCGATTCTACGGAACATATGACGCATCTACCGTGGCGGTTTTCCTTGGCGCATACTACAAGGCGTTTATCCTGGGCTTGGGAGAATGGTGGAGATTGCTGACATCGGTATTCCTTCACATAGAACTGCTGCATGTCATTTCCAATCTTCTCGCGTTATATCTGGTCGGTTCCTTCGTGGAACGGGCATACGGGCATTGGGCTGCCGCAGTTCTGGTGGTATTATCCGGAATTGCCGGGAACACGTTTTATTTGGCTGCCGGGCAGAATACGGTATCCTGCGGTATCTCGGGAGGCGTTTACGGATTGCTGGGGGCTTTGATGATTTATTACCTCCATACCGGGTTATGGAAGATCCCGCGCATCAGGAATTCGTTTCTGATGATGCTGGCATTGAACATATTCATCAGTTTCATGCCGGGAATCTCCTGGATGGCGCATCTCGGCGGATTCCTGATGGGTACCTTGGTCGCGTTTCTGCTTACGGACCATCCGAAATGGAAAAATATGCGTCCGCACATGCTCATCGCAGGTGTGATCCTGTGGGGCGGTATTGTATACTTATGTATGAAGTCAGGAATTGACAAAATCTACTTCGGTACGGATCAGGCGGTAGCTTCCATGGCGGATACAATGGGCCTGAAGGATTATGCCGCGCGGATTTTGAAGGTCATTACCGAATATTATCATTCAATCGGATTCTAGAAAGGTCGGAAATTGTTCTATGTCGGAAAAACAGATTATCAGCTGGGATGAGTATTTCATGGGATTGGCGCATTTAAGCGCAAAACGTTCGAAAGACCCGAACACGCAGGTCGGAGCCGTGATCGTCAACGAGGAAAAGCGGGTCGTAGGCATCGGATATAACGGGATGCCGTACGGCTGCGATGACAAAGTATTCCCGTGGGCAAGAGTCGGCGATACATATAACACAAAATATGCGTACGTGGTGCATGCCGAACTAAACGCGATCCTGAACAGCATTCAGAAACTGACGGGATGCACGCTGTATGTGTCCCTGTTCCCGTGCAATGAATGCGCGAAAGCCATCATCCAGTCCGGCATCAAACATATCATCTATGAGTCGGACAAGTATTGCGGAACCGAAACCAATCTGGCTTCCAAGAGAATGCTGAAGGCGGCGGGAATCGACTGGAAACAGCTGGAACACGCAGTTTCGGTGGATGTGAAACTGGTCGACAATCCGGAATACGAAACCGCAGAAGAAGGATAAATTTCATCCGGCAGAACGCATCCTATGGATATCTTTCCGCGGGACATTTATAATAAAGAGTGATGAACCGGAAAGAATTTGAACTTCATGTACAGAAATTAAAAGGCGGGCGGTCTAAGGAAGACGCTTCAAAGATCGCCGCTTTTTTTGCTGCGCTGGACCGGAAAGGAAGTCTTCCTTCCTCGCAATACAATATGCTCCGGGAACAGTTCCTGGAGGCCTTTGAGTATTATCTCGACCACGGGTTGGATGTGAGCGAAACTATCGGACGTCTTTCGGCGGAACGCTTGGGAGATTTCTTCTATGATAAGTCCGATGCGTTCTATACGCTGGATAATGCGGCTATCGTTTATCCGCTCGGAATGAAGTTCGGTACGATGCCGATGTTCCGTCTTTCCGCAACCTTGAAGGAAGATGTGATTCCGTGCTTATTACAGATTGCGCTGGATTTCACCGTGCGAAGATTCCCGATTTTCTCCACGGTTGTGAAAACCGGCTTTTTCTGGCATTATCTGGAATCTGCGCATTATGTGCCGGCAGTTGAGGAAGAAAGCGAAATTCCCTGCAAGCCAATCTCCATTCTGATGCGTTCTACCCGGTCTTTCCGTGTAATTTATTTCAAAAAACGTATCAGTATTGAGTTCTTCCACGTGCTGACGGACGGGTCGGGAGGCTTGGTGTTCTTAAAGACATTGCTGCGGGAATACTTCCGGCTGCTCGGAATTGACTCTCCGGTGCAGGAAGATATTTTAGATATTACGGAAGCGCCGAAGGAAGAAGAAATGGTCAATGAGTTTGAGCGCGCACAGGGCGAAGATGACCTGAACACGTTTTTTGATAAGCCGTCTCTTCAGATGGACGGACGCTTGACGGCGGTCAATCCTTCGGGAGTTCTGCATTATGAGATGGATACGGCGAAATTGAAAGAAATCAGCCACAAGTACGGAGGAACGATTACTGCGTATCTTTTGGCAGTCATGTTTGAAGCGACGGTCCGGTGCGTAAAGGCATCCAAGGGCATTTTCAATATCCAGGTGCCGGTTAATATGCGTAAGTTCAACGGTTCAAAAACTCTGCGGAACTATTCGATGTATTTCTCCGCGTCGATGGATGTTTCGGAAATCCCGGACAGAATTTCTTTGGTAAAGGAGATGGACCGTCAGCTCAAGGAAAAAGGTTCGTTTGAAATTATGAATCATATGATGATGACAACCGGAAGACTGATCCGTTCGGTATCCTGGGTGCCGGTATTCTTAAAGGCGCCGGTTGTGCAGGTCGCGTACGGGTACCTCGGAAACGGCATTATCGGGAATACCCTGTCGAATCTGGGCGTTGTAAAAATGCCGGAGGAACTGCGCGGGCACATTGATCATTTTGATTTTGTTCTGATACCGGGAAGACCGAACAGGGCAACCTGTTCCCTGATTTCTTATGAAGGAAAAACGAGGTTTACCGTAATCAGCGCCACCTCCGATAAGCGGATCGAACAAGAGATGTATAACCGTTTGACAGAAGACGGTCTGAAGGTAAATCTGGAAGGGAGTATCGGCTATGGATCCTAAAATTGTTTATCCGATTCCGAAAAACCAGTCGTTCTTTTACCGGACTCTGCGCAATGTCATGCGGATCGTGTTTATCGTCGCGGCAGTTTCTTGTGTGATCGTGAACCTGTGCGTGAAGGGAAAACCCTGGAGCATCATCGTCGTCTGGTCGTTATGGATGACCTGGAATCTGGTGTTCTCATTGCGGCTGGTGGAATTTTCCATCTTCTCCCATGCCGTGCGGGTCTCGCTGTACAGTGTTGTGTTGTTGTGGCTGATTGATTATTTCCTGGCTCCGGGATGGGCCCAAACCGTTATACCGATCGTGGTGTTCGCGTTTTTGCTGGTGCTGTTTATCCTGTTTTACGCGATGTATGACACCCGGGACCGGCACTTGGTTTCCATCATGGTACTGGGGATCGTGTCGGTCGCGATTGCGCCGTATTCCCTTCATGAGTGGCCGATCACCAACTGGATTGCGTTTGCCTTTCAGGTGGCTTCTCTGGTGCTGTTTGTCGTATTGCTGATCATTAACTGGAAAGATATTGTACGGAAATTACGCATCCTTTTCCGCAGATAACATTTAAGAATTCCTGAAACCGTTCTCAAAGGAAAATTCAGGAATTTTTTTATGTTATGATGAACGCATGAAGAAATTCATTGTCCGCAACGGAGTGAGGTCAAACCTTCGCGCGAAGAAACGCTCGATTCTTTTCTTTGCGCTGATTTTTATGCTCAGCCTTCTGGTGACCTTGGGAACCGGGATGTATACGACCAGCCTCCATATGATCGATGAATGCGAAAAGAACTATCTTTCCGTCATTAAATTGGAATATCTCGGGGAAGATTATCCGAGCCGCACCGCCGCGGAAAGTTATGTGCGTGATCTGGCTGCGAAAATTGATCCGTCAAAGTTTGAAAATCTGGAAGGCGTGAAGTCTTGGAATCCGACGGCGGAAGATATGTTCGTGTCGGATCAGTATTCCAGGACTTTAGGCGTAAGACCGATGATGGGATACGGAGTATATGTTGTTTCGGGGTTATTTACGCCGGAAGTATCCCGGGTGGAGGTTCCTTTGGAAGGCGATTTTGCGCCGGAAGGAAACTGCGCGGTTATCGATCAGGTGTCACAATATATCGACGTGTATGAAAACGGGTCCTTAAGCTATACGGTTCCGTATTATTGGGTCGATATAAACGAAGAACCCTATTCCTTCAGTGAGAATACCCTGTTTCATACAACGGTTACGAATGAAGAAGGAATCTACGAAGTGCTCGATGTGTATCCTGCGGATATCCCGCAGATCAACACGATGAATCTTTGGGGAGAAATTGCGTACAATATGCCGTCAGATGTTTTGAATGAAGACTTTTATAAACGTTATTGGAAAAACGGAACGGTCTACGGAACCTATGAAGAGCGTGTTGTATCTTACAGGGCATATGTGGATGAGTGTATTTTCAGCGTCAAGGATCTGAGCGGTTCGATGGTGAATTTGAATATTCCGTTCAATTCGGAAATCTCACCGGAAGGCGGCGGAAAATGGCTGGTCTTCGCTGCGGAAGAAGACTCTTCCCTGAACGGCCTTACCACGCTGACCATTCAGCCTTTTGAAACCGACGCGTCCGAACTTCCGTATCACCATTTATCCGGAAAAGACGATCCGTTACTGACCGGAGGGATTTTTGTCAATCAGGCGGAACTTTTCTACCTATACAACAACTATATTGTGCACCGTTCGGCGCAGAACATCTCCGTGCTGGGTGAATTCCAGCAGGGAGATCTTTTCCTCGAACAGGGAAGGTTCCCTGACGCGCATGAACAGGGAGTATGCGTCATCAGCGGCTCGACCGCAAACCGCATGGGCGTATCGTTGGGAGATACGGTGTCCTTCGAATGCGCACGGTCTTTGGAGAACGACTATTACCGGTTTAGGAAGACCGGAGAATCCAAGGAATTGACAGTGGTGGGAATCACCTCGGTTTCCGATGCGTACGAAGGATATGTCTGGACTTCTGATGCGGAAAGTGATGAAGAATCTCCGCTTTTCGGGTATGAAATCGGCGTGATAGAAGTTCAAAACGCCAAAGGTCCGGAACTGTTGGAGGAAATATCCCGTATTATTCCGGGGGAAGTCAATGCGCGGTTATTGGATCAGGGATATAAGAATGCGGTGGAACCGATGGAGATGATGCGCTCGGTGGCATTTGCGGTTACGCTGGCTTCTTTTGCGGGTCTTTTAAGCACCCTTGCATTATTCTCATTCCTTTATATCACCCGGCAAAAAGAGACATTTGACGTGATGAATGCGCTGGGGACTTCTTCCAAAGATGTCCGCACATGGTTTTTATCCGGGGCTTTCTCGGTCATTGTGCCGTCATCCCTTGCGGGCTCGTTCGCAGGCGCTTTATCCACCGGCCTTGTGATGGCCTTTGCGATGCGGTGGGTCAAAGCGTTATATACACAAAATCTTCATTTCAGCGAAACTCTTCTGGGCTCTTCCAAAGAACTTCCGCTTACGGTTTCGTTCGGTATTCCGCATTATCTGGCGGTAGTGGGAATCATCCTGATCAGCTCGGCGGTTTTATGTCTTTTGGCACTGTCCGGCATGAAAAACCGCACCAAGGTCGTAAAAGGCGTCTCTAAGGTGCGCCCTCCCAAGGGCGGCACTTCGCTATGGGGAAAAGGGTCTTTGCGGCATGCGGTATTATCGATGAAACGCAGCGGGCCCCGTTCGCTGATCACACCGCTGACGGCGTGCGTGCTGGCCGTGCTGATTGGATTATTCGCTTCGTTCCAAAACAGCTATGACGAACAAATCCGCTCGATGTATGAAAAATCGGCAATCGACGGAAGAATCACGTCTTTGGACGGCCTTTTGACAAAGAACCTGGTGGTTGCGCCGAAAACCGTACGCAGTCTGATCAACACCGGCATCGTAAGCTCCGTCTCGGTGTCCAGAGGATGGAATTATTGGCTGGAGGGAGAAATGCCTGAATTCGGCTCCGGCAGTTTCTCGGAAGAATCCCGTCAGAACTGGATCAAGCGTAGGCCGGAGCTGATTGCGCTTAACCGCATGGAAGCTGCCCCGGAATTCAGCTACAGTGCTCCCGGAACGGAATGGATGGAAGGATACGATGAGTCAATTTTGATGTCCGACGAATGGAATTTCTGGATTCATCCGGAATTGTTGGAGATGGTGAGATATCAGGGATATCAGATTACCTATCCGGCCTTGGTCAGCCGCACCTTCTTGGAAACCCGCGGCATGGCTCTCGGAGACGAAATGAGTTTTTGGACGGCAGACAGAGCCGTGCGCATCAAAATTGTCGGGACATTTACGAAAACCGGCGACAGAGAAAATATCTATGTGCCTTTGTCATACTATTATCCGGCGGAGTGGCTGTTTCAGGAAGAGGATGTGCTGACGGAATCCGGTTCGTACCGGGATGAACGCGCAGAAGGCTCCTCACCGGCGTTTTTATCACGCGGCATCAGTTTCTCGACTTGCCGGTTTGAGATTGATCCGGCGGCAAAACTGGATGACTTCCGGAAGACGATGTATGAAGCCGGCTACAGCGAACCCGGGCATATAGGCTCGATCCGTACAGCGCTTCTTTTAAGGGACGGAGTCTTTACCGAAACCGTGGGCGCTTTGGAGAGATTTAAAACAATTACGAATATCCTGATGCCGATTATGATGGCGGTTATCTGTGTGATCGGATTCTTAGTGTCCTGGTTATTGATCCATGGCCGCAAGATGGAATTTGCGCTGATGCGCGGATTCGGATTAAGCAATGGTAAAGTATTCCGGATCTTCTTTACCGAACAAATGATTCTGAGTCTGGCAGGAGGAATCATTGCGACAGGAATCCTATGGGCAGCCGGTCTTTTATCGCTTCGTTCCGGAATCCTTTTGGGGGTGTTTATCCTGGTATATTGGGCGGGAGTTGCGATTGCGGTACGGACGGTCGGGAAAGTGTCTTTATTACAGTTATTGCAGGAAGGAGATAGTTAGCCATGGCATTATTGGAACTTCGCGATGTGAAATACAGCTACAAAAATGAATATCAGACCGTGGAAGCGGTCAAGGGCATTTCTTACTCCTTTGAAAAAGGGAAAATGTATGCGGTGGTCGGAAAGTCCGGAAGCGGAAAGACGACCCTGCTGTCTTTGATGGCGGGACTTGATCTTCCTACAGAGGGTGAGATCCTGTTCGAGGGAGTTTCCACATCTTCGATGGATATTGAAAAATACCGCCGTCAAAGCGTCGCGGTTATTTATCAGAATTTTATGCTGTTTCCGCTTCTGACCCTGGCGGAAAACGTGATGTTTCCGATGGAACAAAACGGAACGGACGCGAAGACGGCGTATCAAAAAGCCAAGGAATTATTGCTGAAAGTCGGCCTGAAGGAAGACCAATGCGACCGGTATCCGGCGATGATTTCCGGAGGAGAAAAACAGCGGGTCGCGATAGCCCGCGCGCTGGGTATGAATGCTCCGGTAATTTTAGCGGATGAACCGACCGGAAACCTGGACTCCGCCAACAGCCGGAAAATCATGGATATCCTGAAAGATCTTGCGCATAATGATCATTATTGCGTTATTATGGTGACGCATGATGATGCGTTTGCGGAAGAAACCGACGAATTATTAAGACTGTCGGACGGTTTGGCGGTCGGCTCCCCGAAGCGCACGAGAATGTTCAGTGTTGAATAA
>CACYEP010000043.1 GCA_902773425.1 uncultured Erysipelotrichaceae bacterium
AACATCTGCATCGCGAGAATCAATAAAACCGTCCTCGTTTCAAAGGACATCTTATAGTCCGCGCCTTCTTCGTTTTCCGTGATCGGAACGAAAATGGAGTCGTCGCTGATGATCTCGCTGTGCAATCCTTCGATTACCGAGCACCAGGTTTCGACATATTCATCCATCTTCAGCAATAACACCATAGAACCTACTGACATACTTCCTCCTTGAAGAAAACCGGGCAGCGATCTTCACCGCCCGGCTCTTTACGAATCTAATTTTCTTTTGCGGAATACATCGCCTTGCAGATCACGACATTTCTCTTGAAGATGTCTTCGCAAAGCTTCGGTAATCCTTCTACATTGGTACGATGTGTAATCAGGTCAAGAACTTTCATCTTGCCTTCATCCATCATCTTGACGGTCTGTGTCCATTCGTTGATCGGAGTTTCCGCATAATGGTCATTCCAGATACCCTTCAGTGTTAATTCCTTACGAAGGATCGTGCTGTGTTCCTTCAAAGTAATTACGGTATCCTTGTGCGGATTTCCCATTAATACGATGGTGCCGAATGTACGGGCAACACGGATCGAATTGCATAAGCCGGGTCCTGTGCCGGTGCCTTCGATAACAACGTCCGCCATATGACCGCCGGTTAATTCCTTGATCTTTTCGACGATGTCACAGGTCATGCTGTTGACGCAGCATTCGCCGTGTTCATTCGCGAATTCAACCTTGCCTTCAACAACGTCCACCAGGATCGGAGTCGCGCCGAAGATCTTTACCCAGCGGGAAGCCATGATGCCGATCGGACCTGCGCCGAAGATCACAACATAATGACCCGCAGTAACGTTTCCTTTGCGTACGGCATGTTCCGCAACGGTGCACGGTTCAACCATGCCCAGCATTTCATCCGTAGTTTCCGGATTGTGGGATTCCACGAAATGCCATTCCGACGGAACCAATACATATTCCGCCATACCGCCGTCCGAACGGGAACCGAGATAATCGTAGTTCTCGCACATCGCATAGTTCGCGGTTAAGCACGGTCCGCACTTACGGCACGGAATGCACGGGAAGACAGCGCCGCGTTTTCCGATCAGATTCGGATCCGCGGTTTCGCCTACTGCCACGATCGTTCCGCCGAACTCATGTCCCAGAGTCAGAGGATATTTCTTGGTGCTGGTTCCGAGTTCAAAGATACGCGGAATATCTGATCCGCAGATTCCGCACGCACCGACTTTCATTAAGAACTGATCGCCATGCGGTACCGGAACTTCTACTTCGTCACAACGAAAATCCCCGATCGCATGCAATCGCGCTGCTTTCATTGTCGCCATATGCTGACTCCTGTTTATTTCATTAAATCGCTTACGTTGTAGCAAGCCTGCGCCGGAACAATCTGAATAGTAATCTTAACGCCTTCATCAACCATCTGCTTGATGATTTCTTTTTCATGTTCGTCCATGGAGATGTTCTGGAAGAATTTCTTTCTCTGTCCGCTCATGCCCATGCCGCCGATGTTGAACGCATCGATATCAACGCCTAAATCACGTAATGCCTTGATGGTGTCCGGAACTTTCGCAATCATCATCGTCGGCTTCGCAAGGCCCTCTTTGCAGAGCTTCGCAGCGTCTTCGATGGTGCGGATTTCGATGGTGATTCCCTTCGGGATCAGCAACTGGAACATCGTCTGCATGAACGGATCCTTGGAAGTCTTATCGTCAACTACCAGGATGTGACGGGTGTCCTTGTACATCTTGATCCACTGTGTTACGACCTGTCCGTGAATTAAGCGGTCATCAATACGAACAAACAATAAATTATTAACCATGTAAATTCTCCTTTTCCAGCGTAATTATTACGCGAAATATATGTAACTGACGGGTTTATTCCGCCGTGACATATGCTACGTAATCATTGTAGCATTTTTCAAACGCTTCGGGGCCAAGTTTTAACATGGATGACGTTCCCGTCACCAATCCGTCTGCGCCTGCCGCGAGCATCTTTCTCGCGTTCTCCGGTGTCGTATTTCCGTCAATAACAAGCTCAATCTTATGATCTGCCGTATCCAGCAGTTCTCTTAAGCGCGCGATCTTTTCATATGCGTTCGGAATTAACTTCTGTCCCGCAAATCCCGGATTCACGCCCATAAACATAATGAAGTCCAAAAACGGAAGAGCTTCCTTGACATATCCGTACGGAATGCCCGGGCTCATCGCGTATCCCGCCTTCAGCCCCTTCTCCTTGATTGCCATCAGAAGACGGTACGGCTGTTTCGCAGTTTCCGGATGGAAACTGCAGCGGTCGTTTTCTTTCCAATTGAAGTAGTTGAAGAATCTTTCCGGATCGGTGCACATCATATGAACATCGATCGGAAGATCCGATACTTCACGGATTGCATTGAAATCATCGGTCCCCAGCATGACATTCGGTACATAATGACCGTCCATGATATCAAAGTGGATTCCGTCGATTCCGACTTTTTTGAATTCTTCCAGATATCCTTTCAGATCCCACGGCTTGCAGCACATGACGGAAGGATAGATCGGAACATGTTTCTCAGGCATATTTGAATACCTCTCTTTCAATTCTGATTCCTAAAAACAAGATATGTGCGGGATCAGATGACCCCGCACATAGTTTCGATGTGTTCGAAGTTGTTAAGCGTACTGACCCATTAAGAATCTGACAGCGATTAATAAGAATGCAAACACGAAGATACCAAGGATGATGGTCGTCGGTTTAACTTTCTTAGCTAATAAGCGCCATACGAGTACAACTGCCAGTAACGGTAATAAGCCCGGTAATAAGCCGTCGAATACCTGTGTCTGAACGTTGAATGTAATCGTACCTAATGCGTTATCAAATTCCCAGTTCAAGAAGCTGAGGTCGAGGGATACGTTGGAAGCACCGATAGCGCCGACAACCATTAAACCTACGATAGATACTGCTTCGAGGATCTTGTTTAATAAACCGGTCTGCAGTAATTCAACGATTGCGTCTCTACCTTTGTTGTAACCCAGCATGTACATGCTGTAGCCTAAGCCGAGCATTAATGCTTTGTAGATGATTTCGAATAAGATCGGGCCTGCGAAGTTTCCGTTTAATGCTAAGGAAATGCAGATACCAGCTAAAATCGGATACGCGATCGACTGGGATACAACGTCACCGATACCGGCTAACGGACCCATTAATGCGGAACGTAAAGAGATGATGTCATCAGCGGAGATGTCTTCGCCGTTTGCTCTCTTTTCTTCCATAGCTGCGGTAATACCATGAACAACAGTACCCATCCAGGACGGTTCAGTGTTGAAGAAGATCAGATACTTCTTTAATTCTTCAGCCTGTTTTTCCTTCGGATAAAGAGCACGGATGATCGGCATGAATGCGTTGGTGTTTCCTAAACCCTGTAAACGTTCATAGTTGTAGCAGGTTTCAGAGGAATAACCTAATAACCAGTTCTTGACTAAATCTTTCTTAGTTAATTGTGCCATTATTAGTCACCTACCTTATCCGGATCGTTCTGATAGAAGTAGATCAGCAGAGCAATGATTGCACCGATAACGGTGATCATCATCGTGGACAGATTCAGGAACTTCGCCAGAGCGAAACCTAAGAAGAAGAACGGGATTAACTTGGTGGTTGCTAAGTAGTTCAATAACATACCAACACCAAGAGCCGGTAAGATGCCGCCTGCGAGTGCGAATGCATCCATGATCCACTGCGGGAATGTCTGCAGCCATTCGCCGAACTTAGCACCCCACATAACTGCTAAGAAGCCCGGAACACCATTGATCAGTAAGGAAACGAAGAAGGACGGAACGTAGTTCATAACACGGACCATCTTCAGGTTACCCTGCGCCAGGAACTTATCAGCTAAGTGTACCCAGTTCGCGTTTACGGTCATGTAGAATGTCCAAGCGAATACAGCGACGGAACCGATGATAACACCGACAGCCGAAGCAGTATTTGCGTCCATTCCGGAAGCCAGAGCAAGAGCGGTTCCGACCGGACCAGCAAACTGCGGGTTCGAAGGCATGGAGCCTCCGGCAGTAATGAATCCAACGTACGGTAAGTTAATCGCTGCTGCGATCATCATACCTTTCAGCGGCTGACCCATAACAAGAGCTACCAAGAAACCGGACCATAACGGATATAACCAGGTTCTGGTAATGGTATGGCTAAACCACCAAGTACTGCATGTTGCGATTAAGCAAACAAGAATAGCTTGAAATACCAATTTACATCTCCCCTTTCATTTAATTGGCTTTCTTTATTATGAATTCTTCTTATCCGTTCCCCGTCTTGCTATTAATTATCAGATCCCGGAATCAACGAAGAATATCATACAACTCCAACAATCTATATAACGTCATTTAAAAACGTTTTGCCGTGACTAAACTACTATTATTTTATCCGCGGAATTTCAATTTGAATCACTTTTTTGATGGAAATATTTCCAAAATTGTGGGTACATTTTGTGAAAAACACGTGAAAATGTGTATAAATAAAGGGTTTTATGCTATATTTTGGTTGTGAAAATCTTTCCGCCGTGTACAAACAGCCACGGCAGAAATGCCCTTATTTCAGTCAATTTCATTGTATACTGTCAAGGTATTACCAAAGGAGAACTCCATGCCGATAAAAATCAGCGAAGAAGATTACCTGAACCTTTCGGAATCCGAAAGGCATGTAATCGACTTTCTTAACGAACACGAAAAACAAATCTCTGAGCTATCGATCACCACTATCGCAGCCAAAACCTTTACTTCTTTGGCTACCGTATCCCGCGCCATTCGCAAGTGCGGATACGACGGGATCTCAGAGCTTCGCTACAGTCTCCAGCAGAAAAATTCTTCC
>CACYEP010000044.1 GCA_902773425.1 uncultured Erysipelotrichaceae bacterium
ACCATCGACAACATCAGTATCCCCTCAATCCTGAAGATCACGAACTTCATTAAGTCCTCGAACCGGATCTTCATCTATTCCCGCGGATACACGGCCTTGGTCGCGGAAGAATTCGCGCATTATCTGATGCTTCTGGGTTACAACGCGTTTGTCATGAAGGATTCCATTATCATGAAACGCACGGACCACTTGGTGAAAAAAGACGATATGGTCATTATCATTTCCGTGCGCAACACAACGCCGGAGCTTGCCGAAAGCGCCGCCATGGCTAAGGAAAACGGCGCCAAAGTCGTCGCCCTGGTCTGCGTGGAAGGCACCAGCCTCGAGAAATACGCGGACGTCACCGTCATCGGCTATGACGAAAACGTCGTTGACACGATGCCCGTTCAAAGCGCATCCCGCATCTCCCTGACCATCATCTGCCATATCATTACCCAATATCTCGCAAAATAGACGTAAAGCTTTCTTCATCCTGAGAAAGCTTTTCTTTATATTTACAGTCGGAAACATTTTCGTGCCCTTTCCGCAATCACGGTGACACCGAAAGAATTTCCGTCGGAAAAAAGTCTACAATAGATAAAGAAAGAAGGTTCGTATATGTCTAAAGTTATGCATGCCATTGTTATACCGGAAGTAGGAAAAGCGGAAGTCCGCGAATATCCGATGCCGGCATGTGATCCCGACAAGCTTCTTATTAAAAATGAATACTGTGCGTTATGCACCTACGAACAGCGCGTCTTCAACGGTGTCCATCATGATCCTCTGCCGATTATCGGAGGTCATGAAGTCAGCGGCACGATTGTGGAAGTCGGCGAAGAACTGAAAGGAAAAGGCTGGGAACCCGGCCAGAAGGTCGTCTACGGCGTCACCCATCCATGCGGAGTCTGTTACCATTGCCGTAACGGCAACGCCCAGGCATGCGTAAACTTCACCAACCGCAAGATCCTGCCGGGTCAGTCCATCATCGGTTCCGGCGGTTTGGCAGAATACGCAATGGGAACACCGCACAGCGTCTTCAAATATTATGACGTATCTGCCGAAGAGGCTTCCCTGATCGAACCGGTATCCTGCGTTGTTCACAGCGTCGAATCCGTCAACCCGCAGTTAGGCGATTATGTTGTGATCATCGGCGCGGGCATCATGGGACTTCTTCATACAGAATTATGCGTACACAAGGGTGCGTGCGTCATTGTTGTCGATATGAATACGGAGCGTTTGGAACACGCGAAAAAGATCGGCGCGAAGCACGTCATTGACCCTTCGCACGAAAACACGAAAGAAAAAATACTAGAATATACCAGAAGTTTGGGCGCGGACGCTGTTTTCGACACCACACCGATCGCGTCCGTTGCGGAAGAATGCGTTGACTATCTCGGACAAATGGGAAAACTTATGATCTACAGCGGCATCTATCCGGATCATCCGATTTCCGTCAGCCCGCACAAGATCCACAAGAAAGCCATTTCCATCATGGGAAGCGCCAATTCCAATGAACATGACTTCATTACCGCATCGAAACTTGTGTCCGAAGGTATCATCGATGTCAAGCAGTTCATCAGCGGCATCTATGAAGCGAAGGACTGCCAGAAAGCTTTTGAAGAAGCTCCGGGCAAATTCCGCAATATTATTCATCTGAATTTTGAAGATTAACAAGGAGGACCTATGTTATATAACGCAAAAGATTTAATGTTGGAAGCTGAAAAGCACGGTGCGGCAGTCGGTGCATTCAACGTCACCTGCATGGCAACGATTACGGCGGTTCTGGAAGCCGCGGAAGAACTGGATTCCCCGGTTATTCTGGAATATGCGCCGATTCACGATGAAGAAGGAATCATCTCTTTAGAAGAAATCGGACCGGCAATGGTTGCGATGGCCAAAGCGTCTTCCGCAAAAGTCGGCGTGCATTATGACCACGGCGTAGACTTCGATAAAATCAAGAAAGCCCTCGATATGGGCTTCACTTCCGTCATGTACGACGGCAGTATTCTTCCTTACGAAGAAAATATCGAGAACACCCGCAAGGCTGTGGAACTTGCGAAGAAATACGGCGCGTCCGTAGAAGCGGAACTCGGCAAGATGGCCGGTGTCACCATGACCAACGATCATGTCGTTGAAAACCGGGCGATTGACCGCTCCAACTTCACCAACCCGGAACAGGCAAAGGATTTCGTTGAAAAGACCGGTGTAGATATGCTGGCGTGCTCATTCGGCACCAGCCACGGTTTATATACTTCCGCTCCGCGCTTAGATACGGAATTGGTTAAAGAACTGCGCCAGACTGCCGGTGTTCCGGTCGTCATGCACGGAGGAAGCGGTGTCAGCGCCGAAGACTACCGCAAGGTTATCACCAACGGCGTACGCAAAATCAACTATTATTCCTACATGGCAAAGGCCGGAGGAGAAGCCGTTCGCGCAGAAATGCCGGAAGACGGCGTCCTCTTCATTCATGATTTATACAAGATCGCCAAAAAGGCGATGAAAGAAAACGCGAAGGAAGCGATGATCCGCTTCATGAATAAACAATAGATAGGAGCAACCCATGAAAGCATTAGTATTAAAAGGTTATCACGATTTAGCTGTAGAAGATTTCCCGGAACCGGCATTCACGGAAGATTCCGTCAAAATCGCAGTTTATTACGGCGGTTTATGCGGCACCGACCTGCACAAGTACGACGGCAAAGGCGGTTCTCACGGAATTCATTATCCGGTCCCGTTAGGCCATGAAATATCCGGCATCGTCGAAAAAGTCGGCGCAAACGTCAAAAACTTCAAGCCGGGCGACCGTGTCACGGCTGACCCGAACTGGAGCTGCGGAAAATGTTATTTCTGCCGCAACGGCATGCCTCACATGTGCGAAAATGCCAAGGGCGTCGTCAAAGGCTTCGCGGAATATATCTGCCCGCCGGAATCCAATGTCTATCATCTTCCGGATACTTTATCCCTTCATGACGCGTCCATGACCGAACCGTTATCCTGCTGCATCCACGGTATTGACCAGCTGGATGTCCAAGTAGGCCAGACAGTGTTATTGGTCGGAATGGGTGCCATCGGCACAATGATGCTGCAGCTCCTGCGTCTTACCGGCGCTTCGAATATTATCGTTGTTGAACCGGTGGAGGAAAAGAAAGAACTCGCATTCAAGCTCGGTGCCACGCTGTTTATCAATCCGCTGAAGGAAGACGTCAAGGAAGTTATCAAAAACGCGGGCATTCCGAATGTTGACCGCGTAATCGAATGTGTCGGCGCAAAATTTACGATTGAAAACGCGCTGGATTATGCCGGAAAATGCGCGACCGTCGTCTTATTCGGTTTAGGCAATCCGGAAAATCCGTCGGCATTCAACCAATATGCGGCATTCCAGAAGGAATTGACCATCAAGAATTCGTTCGTAAATCCGGGCGCCACCCAGCGTGCCATCGATCTTCTCGACCGCAAGCTTGTCGATGTTTCCGCGTTCGTATCCGCGGAAATGACTCTGGAAGAACTCAAGGAAGAGATCGAGCATCCGGTATACTCCCGTAAAGGAAAGGTCATCGCGAAGATCCGCGATGAGAAAGGTAACGTCATCTGATGAACTTTGAAAGCTCTAAATTCATTGTATTATCTGAACTCCGTGAAGTATTTGATAACGTAGACACGGCCCAGGTTGAAAAATTCGCAGACATGATCTGCGAAGCGGAGAAAGTATTCGTGGTCGGTGTCGGAAGAGTATTACTGATGATGCAGGCATTCGAAAAGCGCCTGAATCACCTCGGAATTGATTCCTATTTCGTAGGGGAAATCAACGAACCGGCCATTACCGACAAGGATCTTCTGATTGTCGGCTCCGGATCCGGTGAAAGCGTTGTCCCTGTTGCCATCGTCAAGGTAGCTTCCAAGTACAACCCGACAATCGTTCATATCGGATCCAACCCAAACAGTTCCATGACTCCTTATGAGTCCCTGTTCGTACGGATTCCCTGCTCGACAAAACTGAATCTTCCGGATGAAATCAAATCCAAGCAAATCATGTCCAGCTTATTCGAACAAAGCGTCCTCTTATTGGCGGACATGGTCGCCTTATTGGTGGCGGACCGCAAGCATATCACGGATTTACACGCATTATGGCGCAAACACGCCAACCTCGAATAGATAAGGAGAACTGACAAAATGCCAAAAACTATGAAAGCAGCAGTATTGCATGGAATTGATGATTTACGTTACGAAGATGTTCCGGTGCCGGAACTGGGCGATCATGATGTCTTAGTCAAGATCAAAGCCTGCGGCATCTGCGGAAGCGATCTTCCGCGTGTATTAAAGACCGGAACCTATCATTTCCCGACCATTCCGGGACATGAATTCGGCGGTGAAGTGGTAGAACTCGGAAAAGATGTGAATCCGGAGTATCTCCATAAGAATGTCGCGGTAATCCCTCTGATTCCGTGCCATCATTGCAAGCCCTGCGAAGTCGGCGACTATGCGCAGTGCGAACACTATGACTTCTTAGGTTCCCGCAATGACGGCGGTTTCGCGGAATATGTGAAAGTTCCGGATACCAACCTCGTATTTGTGCCGGACGGACTCGATCCGGAAGCCGCAGCCTTCTTAGAACCGATTTCGGTTGCGCTGCACGTTGTTTCCAACAACAACGTTACCTTCGGAGAAGATGTCGCCGTTTACGGTTTAGGTGCCATCGGCATGTTCGTGGCACAGTGGGCGAAAGCTTTCGGAGCACGCGTCTTCGCAATCGACTTAGATGAATCCAAGGTAGAAATCGCGAAATCCTTAGGCATGAAAGATGCCATCTGCAGTTCCAAGGAAGACGCGGTCGCCATCATCAAGGAAAAGACCAACGGTGAAGGCGTGGATGCCGTATTTGAAGCGGCAGGTTCCGGATTCGTCTTCAACCAGGCATTTGAAATCTTAAAGAACAAGGGACGCCTCGGCTGTGTAGGAAGACCTGTCGGCGATCTGACGGTCACCAACAAGTCCTTTGAAGCGATGCTCCGTAAACAGATTACCGTCAAGGGAACCTGGAGCTTTGAATTCAAGTCCTTCCCGCATAACGCATGGGATATCGCGTTAGCCGCGTTACGTGACGGCACCATTCAGGTTGCTCCGATCGTATCCCACCGTATCCCGTTACGCGATACCTATAAGGGAATCCGCATCATGGCGGACAAGACTGAACCGTTCTTCAAGATCCTTGTAGAACCTGAATTAGACTGATTGGAGAGAATTCTCCTCCCTCCTCAAAAATACCGGGATATCCCGGTATTTTTCTTTCCTGTTTCAGCGTATAATAGTCTCGTTATGAAAAAATACCGTATTTTTGTGATTAATCCGGGCTCTACGTCCACCAAACTTTCCTTACACGAAAACACCCGCACTCTGTTTGAGACGGATGTGTTTCATGATTCGTCTGTTCTGAAACAATTCCCGACCATCAACGACCAACTCTCTTACCGCATGGAAGTCGTCGAAAACTTTCTGCGTGATAACAACATCGACCTGACCGGCATCGACGCCATCGTCGGACGCGGAGGCGGATGTTACAGCGTGGAAGGCGGCATCTATACCATTGACGAACGGCTGATCGATGATACAAAAAATGCCCGAGGAGGCTTATACCATTCCTCGATGCTGGGCGTGCAGATGGCTGACCTTCTTCATAAGAAATACGGCGGAATCGCAATCAGCGCAGACCCGCCGGTTGTCGACGAACTTGATCTGATTGCGCGCATTACCGGCATCAAAGGAATCTACCGGCACGCGATCTGTCATGCGTTAAACCTGAAGGAAACCGCAAGACGCCACGCGGAAGCCATCGGAAAGCCCTATGAAGAATGCGATTTTATCGTTTGCCATATTGACGGAGGCATCTCTGTCAC
>CACYEP010000045.1 GCA_902773425.1 uncultured Erysipelotrichaceae bacterium
GGCGGTCGTGGTGAAGCTGGTTAACACAACGGATTGTGGCTCCGTCATGCGCGAGTTCGAGTCTCGTCGATCGCCCCATGTGAAAAATCAACCTGATGAAGTGATTCGTCAGGTTTTTATATTTTCCTTAAAAATCACAAAGTAATAATGTCTCAGACACGCATCTCTATAATTTAATGACTCTATTGTCATTGAAAATTTGCAATGACAACAGAGTCATCGGAAATGAAAGACTCTTCTGAAAATTTCATTGAAAGCGGATTTTCCAGTGAATAAAATACTTGTAAGTTTATCTGTACGGACCTGCGGTACCTGTGCCTTTTCATAGTTGCAGGAACTGTCCGGAGGGGGCGCGGGATGAACGGAAACGGGGAGTAGGGAACTTCTTTTCCGGGACTCGAGCGTTTGGGAAATATGGCATAAACCGTCACAAATGTGATTTATGCAAAGGAGGAATTTTATGAATAAGATCTGGAAACGTTTGTTTTCCCTGCTTCTGACAGTTCTTCTGATTTCGAATCAGGCACTTCCGGCGTTAGCCCGCGGAAATGCCGGCTCGGGTTTGGAAGGAACGGATACCGGAACCGGCCTGGAATTCATCGACGCAGATGTATCCGGATATAACCCGGGTTATATCGGTGAAGTCTACGATGATTCCAACAAGGGCGATCTGGTAAAAGAAGGAGAAAAACTTCCCTACGATGAAGATGAGATTGTTCGTGTCTCAATCGTTCTTGAGGAACCGTCGACATTTGATGCAGGTTTCGAACTTGAGGACATCGCGGAAAATAAACAGGCAATTGCTTACCGTGATTCGTTAAAACGCGAACAGGCTTCCCTCACCAAAACCATTGAAAAAGCGATTGACTCCAATCTGGACGTTAAATGGAATATTACGTTATTGTTAAACGTGATTTCCGCGGATGTCCGTTATGGGGATATCGAAACAATCAAATCGGTAAAAGGTGTTAAAGATGTCCGCATTGAGCGCGAATATGAGCCGACGGTGGCTGACCAGAATACTGCGGTATCTGCGCAGGAAATGGTATTCGCGGCAAACGCGTGGGAAAGCGGCTATACCGGGGCAGGTTCCCGTGTGGCGATTATCGATACCGGCGTGAACGATGCGCATATTTCGTTCCAGGCGGATGCGTTTGAATATTCGCTTACCAAAGACGGAAAATCGTTAGATGACTACGGTCTTTTAACTCTTGAAGAATTACAGGGTGTTGCATCCCAGCTGAACCGCTCGATCAATCCGGGTTCGGCGTACATTAATTCGAAGATTCCGTTTGCGTATAACTACAGAGACAATAACTACAATACGGACCACTTCTCTGACTCACAGGGAAATCACGGTTCGCACGTTGCGGGTATTGCGGCCGCAAACCGTTACATCAATGTCAACGGAGAATTTGCCGATGCGGCAACCGAAAAGTTTGCGGTAGGTGTTGCGCCGGATGCGCAGATCTTAGTTATGAAGGTCTTCGGTGCAGGCGGCGGAGCTTATCCGTCGGATTACTTTGTGGCAATCGAAGACGCAATCATCTTAAAGGCGGATACTGTTAACCTGTCTTTGGGTTCCGGCAATCCGGGTCTTGCGTTTGATTCCATGTATCAAAATGTTCTGGATAAGCTGACGGCAAGCGGTACGGTATCTGCGATTTCCGCAGGTAACGCATACGGCTGGCATTCCAATTTACCGGCACATGAAGGACTGTATGTAGAAGATGTATCCATGGATACAACCGGTGAACCGGGCTCCTTAAACGAAAGCTTAGGCGTTGCGGCGGCACAGAATATCGGTTCTGTCGGCACTCCGTTAATCTTCAACGGCGAACAGGCTGCATTCTATACCGAAACAGATTCCACCGGTGCGAAGATGGCTTCCATCGCGGGCACCTATGATTATGTATATATCGACGGTATCGGTGAATTTGATGAATATGATACAGTGAACGCGCAGCTGTCCTTAAACGGCAAGATCGTTCTGGTGAACCGCGGATCCATCAGCTTCTATGTGAAAGGCAACAACGCGATCCGGTTCAGCCCGGCGGCAGTTGTCATCGTAAATAATCAGCCCGGAACCATCAATATGGACCTGAGTGACTATACCGGTACCTTCCCGATGGTCGCCATCACTTTGGCGGCAGGCCAAAAATTGAAAGAGTCGGAAGCGTATACGGCGGGTAACTACACGTATTACACCGGAACTGTTGAAGTAACGGATGTAATCCAGTCGGCAGTTACCACGGATATCGCGGATGCGGAAATCACGGACTTCAGTTCCTGGGGCGTTCCGGGTTCCTTAACCTTAAAACCGGAAATCACGGCTCCGGGCGGAGATATCTGGTCGGTTGACGGTATGACTTCGGACGGCTATACCAGCATGGGCGGCACCTCGATGGCAGCTCCGCATGTTGCAGGTATGGCGGCAGTTGTCGCGCAGTATATCCGCGACAATGATTTGATGAATGAAACGGTTGTTGCAGAAAGCGGCTTAACACAGCGCGGTCTGATCAACAGCTTACTGATGTCCACTGCTACCTCGATGTGGGCAGACGATGAATTAATTTTACCGGTCCTCAAACAGGGATCAGGTCTTGGAAACGTATTTGCGGCTGTTCAGGCGAAATCCTTCATCACCATGAGCGAAGATTCCGTATTGGCTGCATCGAGCGCAAAAGACGGCAAAGTCAAAGCGGAACTCGGACAGGATGCACAGCGTAACGGCGAATATACGTTCGGCTTCACGATCCATAACATGAGCGATGATGATCTGACCTACGAATTATCGACGGACGGATTCTTCTCGCAGGATGTATTCGAAGGCTCGGACGGCAAGATGTATCTGGATGAAGTCACGGTGAAATTCGATACGGAAGATGCGTACGAATGGGAAAAACCGGCAGTCGCAGGTCATGACGTAGATAAAGACGGCGATACCGATACGGATGACGCGCAGGCAATCCTGGATTACCTGACCGGCAACCGCGAAGAAGCGGATACCGACCTTGAAGCGGCAGAAATGGGCGACGATGAAGAAGTTACTTCCAGAGACGCGTATCTGTTGCTGGCATGGCTGGAAGAACAGGGAAATCTTGATGATGTCTTAGTTGTTCCGGCACATGATTCGATCGACGTCACGGTTATATTGACCCTGAGTGATGCGGCAAAAGAAGAAATGGATGCGACTTATCCGAACGGTGCATATCTTGAAGCATTCACGAACATCGAATGCACAAGCCTCACCGATGACGGCGCTGAAATGGATGTTAAATACTCTATTCCGGTTCTCGGCTACTACGGCAGCTGGACCGAACCGTCCATGTTTGAAGCATCCATGCTGGATTATGCGTATGAAGGGAAAGCTCCGTATCTGATCTCTCTGAGCGGCGCATATACTTCCTACATTACAGTAAAACAGAACGGAACAAACATGATGTATACGGGTAACCCGTACACCATCGAAGATGAATTCCCGTATGACCGTCTGGCATTGAACAGCAATTCCACCCTGGTGAACGCGAATTACTTATTGATCCGTAACGCCGCTACCACAGTCCCGATGGTCCTTTCGGAGGATTATGACATTCTTTGGAGCGGTTCGGAAGTCAATGAACAATACGGCGCTTGGTACTATGTAAACGGATCCGCATGGCAGGATTATACTGCCTCTACGGAACGTATCAATGTAACTCCGGCAGACCTTGGTTTAGCGGAAGGCGATAAGTTTACATTCGGCATGTTCGCGGTTCCGGAATACTATGCATTAGCGCTTGACAATGAAACCAAGTCCGGTGCAGTAGCGAAAGAAGACATCGCTAAGCTGCTGAAAGACGGTGAACTCGGCAAGGGTTCTTATATCGGTAACACGGTTACCATCGATAATAAGGCTCCGGAAATCACATCCGTAACAATGGATGAAAACGGTTCAATCCAGATTAACCTGAAAGACGATAACTATGTCGCTTATGTGGCTGTCATGGATGTATCCGGATTGGTAACTTATGCAGGTGCAGTGCCTGAAGCACAGGAACCGGGAGTAGAGTTCAGTGTCAGCTTCGGCTTAGGCGGAACGGATCTCGGAAATGCAGTTGCAGTATTCGCAGGTGACTATGCGGCGAATGAAACCGTACAGTTAGTCCGTTTGAATGACGGTCCGATCACCGTGAAGAAACCGTATTGGAAACTGACGGATTCTCTGCAGGATCAGGCAGACTATATTATTGCGAATATTAATAAGGCAGGAACCGCTAAAGTTCTGAATTCTCAAGGCACAAATGCGCTGACGAATACAGTGGATGTTGCGGTCCTCGAGTCTGAAGAACTCGGTGCTTATATCCCGGCGGATGCGGTAGATAACCTGTTTGTATGGACTTACAATGCGACCACCCAGAATTTGCAAAATGCAGGAGACGGCGGCTATCTCGGATATTACAGATCAAGACAGCCGATGGCTAACTGGGCGGCTCAGAGTAACGGTGATGCGTTTACGTACACCGGAACCACGTTATACGTCAACGGTTCAACCCCGACCAGCTACAGCAACGGATATTACATGTATCCGGGAAGCACAAGCGTACCGACATATCTCTATACAATGGATTACTACGATGAAGAACTTGATCCGGATAATGCTACAGAAGTAATCGTTGATCCGTCCGTCGTAACATTGATTCTGGATATCAGCCCGACAGCGGCTCTTACATATTCCATTGCTCCGGTCGTCTTGGATGATAAGACAGTGACTTGGACTTCCTCGGATGAAACGGTTGCGACAGTCGATCAGGAAGGCCTGGTTACGGCGGTTGGAGTAGGTACGGCTACAATCCGTGCTACTTCCAATAAGACTCCGACGGTTTACGGTGAGTGCTTGGTCAATGTCGCGGATTCGAACCCGATGGATGCGACAATCAATGCGCAGGTCGCGTACGGCAGCAGCGATGTACGATTCGTTTCCGTGGATCTGAACGACATGTCTGTAACAAATCTCGGCCCGGGCACCAGCGCTTTATACGGCGGCGGACGTTCCGGAAGCAAGATTTGGGGTAATGATTCCGCAAATACGGTTTACGAGTTTGACCTTGAAAACGATTATGCAGCAACGAACCTGTTCACTATGAACGCATCTTACGCGTTCTTAGACGGCGCGAGTTTCCCGTCTTTCCCGGCAACCTTCAACGACACGGCTTATGAAGTTGTGTATGACTGCATCGCAGTATCCCCGTCCGGGTATTTCCAGATGATGATTATGTCGGAAGGATCTCTGTCCTACTTTAATTTCAGCGAAGATCTCGGCAAGCTAGTAGCGGTTACATTCGCAGGCTTGGGCGAAACGGATGAAGGACAGCTTGAACTTTGGTACTATGCGCTGAATCAGGACGGTATGTTATACGTAATCGGTGTATATCCGTCGGGAGTTTCAGACGGAGAAGTCGACCTGGGCGCTGAATTCGGAGAAGTGGGTCCGGTTGGAGTTCTTTCCATGGCAGGTTCCGAAAAAGACTATTCCATGTCTTATCTGTATGACGCAGAAACCGAAGTAGAGTACATCTTTATTGCGGATAACACAGTAAAAGGTATCTTCTGCATGACACTTGATTCCGTTGCGAACGAAACAAAGTTTGTCGGTAAATTAGACGGCGCAGCGAATATCTCTACCCTTTATAATGACGCCTATGATTCGGTTGGTTCGTTAATGCTGACACCGGCTCAGAAAGAACGTATTGATTCGATCATGAGTGAATCGTCTAAGACCTTCACGGCGCAGAAAGTTCAGTTCGCTGAACCGAAGGCGGAAGAGATTGCTGAACCTGCGGAAGAACCGGCAGCTGAAGAAGTCTTAGCGGAAGAACCGGCGGAAGAAATCGCTGAGGAATTCACCGCTGAAGAACCGGCAGCTGAAGAAGCGATTGCGGAAGAAACTGCTGAAGAAGAAATTCCGGCAGAAGAACCTGCGGAAGAATCCGAAGAAGCTGAAGAAGCTCCTGCAGGAGGCTTACAGGCATTCCATGGCGGAAGCCCGAAGAACACCTTCGTACATGCGAAGGCAGTTGCTGAAGCGGCGGAAGATGAACCGAAGCTCACAGTCAGCGAAGACGAAGATTCCAACAATGGATTCATCACAGTGGAATACGATACGGAAAAACTGA
>CACYEP010000046.1 GCA_902773425.1 uncultured Erysipelotrichaceae bacterium
ATAGTTATGGCAAAATACGACTTATTTATCGCATACCACGGAACTTACGATCAATACGGTTCCCAAAAGAAAGCCGAAGAGCTCTACTTCTACTTAAAAGAACACGGAGTGAATGTTTTCGTATACTCTGAAAAAGCCGGAACGGCGGGAATCGCATTTACCGAAACTCCGCAGATTGCCGCGGACAGTGCGAAGTTCCTTTTGGTCTGCAATGAACACATCAAGACGGATGAAGAAGGCCGCCTGGTACAGGACGGAAAGATTCAGAAAGGTGTTTTCTGGGAATCCAAAGCTTTCTGGGAAGAAATATATTACGGACGCCGGATCAAAGGCAATGCCAGAGTCTACGGATTCGGAGAAGTCACTTCCTCAATGACCAACCGGTTCCATCCGATGTTCCAGGGAGTCGGTAACTTCCTCGAGTTCCGTAACGGAGGAAACCCCTGTTTTGAAGACGTTTTGACCTGGGTATTGTCCGAAAGCGAGAAAAACATTGATGTATCTTTGGAAAGCGTATCTCCCGAAGACATCAAACTGGCTTCGTTACGTCTTTCGAAACGGAGCGATTACGGTCTTCCCAAGAATACCTTCACGGAAGCTTTACTGCCTTCCCTGCGCTATGACGGCGGCTCCAAGCTGAAAAACATTCTGGAAATTGAACCGGAAAAACAGTATACCTACATTATTTATGCCAACGGAGGCGCAGGAAAATCCTGTTCCGTCAAGAGTTTATGGATCAAGTTCCTGAAAACGGCCGCAGTTCCGTTGTATGTTTCCGTACGCACCTGTTCGGAAAAGTATGATTCTTCCGGTCATCCGTTATTTGAATACCTGAAAGATCTCTATCATTTCCCTTTGGAAGATGTACGGCTTCTTCCGAAGTATCTCAAGGAAAATCCCGCAGACTGGGTATTGCTGATAGACGGATACAACGAAACCGAAGATATCGGCGCCTTCTTAAGCGATCTGAATGAAATAGATGATTACTGCACGGTATTTATCACCGCCCGCGACAAGACGACGGTCAAAGGCTTAGATACCACGCGCCTTTATGCGCTGAGGATCCTGCCGTTAGAAGAAGACACGGTCAAAGAATACATCGCGTCTTTGAACAACCCGGTCCTTATGAACCTTCTTTCGGATCCCAACATGCTGATGATGCTGCGTAATCCGATGCTTCTGACGATGTTCTGCAACTCTTTTGACGCGGAAGGTTACGATCTTGATCTAAACGGGGAAACCTTAACGCTGACGCCGGGTGAATTGATCGAACATTGCGTGGTTGCCCAACTGCGGAAATCCGGTTCCAGAAACCTCCGGACCTTCTTTGACATTCTCTGTCTTTTCCCGATGGTCATCGCGGATATGTACTACAAGGGAACTCTTCGCAACATGTCGGTCAGCCGGATTGAATTATCCAAGGCCTTGACTTCCCTTTTACAGAATCTGGATACGGACACTCTGGAGGCCTTCTATCTTCCGGAATACGCGGATAAATGGCAGCTGGATGACACTTCCAACGAAGAATTTGATTCCCTGATGACATTCCTGCGTGAACACAAGCCCTTGGAGATTCGCAATGAATTCGGCATCTTCGAACGGGTCATGAGTAAAGTCCTCCAGTTCTTTACGATGGATGACGAACGTTCCCGCATCGGCGGAAACAGCTACCGTTTCGACCATCAGACTTCTTTTAACTGGTACATCTCCTACGGGATTTATATTATGGCGGAACTGATGCCGCAGCGCTTCAGCGAAATTATCCGCGATCTTACGGACGGTGTCGATCTGTCCATGGAAAAAACCGACGACTTTGAAGAACAGTCCGAATTCATTTTCGATCTGATCCGGGACTACGCCGAAGATGAAAACTACCGGCATTTTGCCGCTAAGCTTCATAACGTTCATTTCAAGCGCCGCACTTCACGGATTTACCACATCGCGGTCAACTGTATCTCTTTATTCGATAAGGCAGATGTGTCCGAGGAAGAATATGCCAACGAAGTCGCGTCCTTCTGTTTCTCTTTGTTCGGACTTGGAAAACGCAATACGCCTCCGGGAATGAACGAAGAGGATATTGTGCGGAAATACGGAGAAAAACTGGAAACCGTCAAGAAAAAAGCTGCGCGTATCAAAAACGAAGAAGACCGCAATGTCTGTCTCGCCAAGATCTATACGATTGAAGGTGCCTATAATCTTGCCCTTTTCCGCCTTTACAAAGCCTCTCACAAAGACAGTGAAGAGACATGGGAAGTGTTGAAAAACTATGCCCTGCAAGCCGGAGAGTTCCAAAAGAAAGCCCTGAAAATCCGGGAAGATGTTATTGCGAACGGCTCGGGAAAATATACCGATGAAATGAAAAACCGCATCGCCTACTCCTACACTTCCCTGGGTACGGTCGCCTACAATCTGAAGGAATTCGAAAAGTCCGTAGAATATCATAAGAAAGCGCTCGCGCTGAGGGAAGAAATCGCCGGTGATCCCGGCATCGCGGAATGGATCCGCAAAGACGCCAAGCTTTCCGAATCGGTGAACCTTTCGCGCATCAACGGTTCCACTATGGCCCGCGGAAACCTCACCAAGGAAGAATTGCTGGAGATCTTTAAGCGGGAAGACTTGCTGTCGGAAACCCGCATTGAAACCGAAATGATCGACCGGGTCAAAACTTTCGCAAAGGAAATCACCTTCATCCAGGATGAAGAGGTTCTGGATAAAGCTTACGCGACCTACGAACTGTTGTTTGACGCATACGCGAAGATGTTCGGATTCCAAAGTCCGGAACTGATCAAGGCCGGCAACAGTCTCGATGCGCTCCGCTTTGAATTCAACCCGGTTCTTTCAGCCAATGAAAAGATCGACCGGTTTATCAAATCGGACGCGTTTCAAACCGTCGTGAAAATCTTTAATGACGGAAACGAAATGACGGATCTTGAGAAACTCAACGAATTCGCGGATCATTGGGATTACCGCAGAAAGATGGCTTCCGGAGGCGAACGCCAGGCCATTCAGACCGAAGACCCCTTCGTTGCGGAACACCGTGAAGAGATCATCCGGTCCTTCAGAAAACTCGGAATGCTGGATGAGAAGAAAGAAGACTTCCCCGTGCCGGATTATATCCTTCCGCTCGGAGGATTCGGCGCATCCAACTTAAAGAGACTGGAACTTGCGAAGAAAATCCATGACATGTATCCGGATCAGAATGTCCGGGTAGTCGCCCTCTCCTCGCAAAGGCCCTTGACCGATCCCAACGAATTTGACGCAATCAAAGATTTTGCCCCGGACGCGAAGACGGAGTTCGAGGAAGTCGACGAGGCCATGAAATGCGCGTTCCGTCTCACAAATCCTCCGGTGTTGGAAACCCACAATGAACCGGGAACCAGGGAATACTGGACCTTATCCCGTTATCAATCCGAAAATCCTGCGCAGATTTTTGATAACCTGAGCGCTCCCTGTACGGATCCGAACCGTCAAAGAGCCAACACCGCGGACACCTTCCGGCATTTCTTAAAATGTTTCGATGTAAAAAAAGGAAGTGTCATCTTCTTAGTCTCCACTTCCCTATACGAACCTTATCAAACCTTCACGATCTTGCCGGATGCCATAGAGGCCGGGGTGAAACTCACCTTCATCGGCGGAGCCTACAAGGAACACGATGAAGAGATCATCGCCACCTTATGTCTGTGCGATCTGAAGAGCGCCGTCAACGCCATGGCAAGTTTCCGCAGACGTTTCCCGAAATAAAACGAAGAGATGTTCCCACCTCTCCGTTTTTTCTTATTCAATCGTATTTTCCAGAGTTCCGATGCCTTCGATGACGCAGGTGACCTTGTCCCCGGATTTTAAGAATGCCGGATGTTCCAATCCCATCGCGACTCCCTTCGGAGTTCCCGTCGCAATGATCGTGCCGGCCTTTAAGGTCATGCCTTCCGACAACTCGGAAATTACGCGGGAAATACTGTGGATCATCATATCGGTATTCGCGTTTTGACGCAGGGTTCCGTTCACATAGCTGGAAATCGGAAGCGCCGGCGGAAAAGGAACCTCATCCTTGGTGACAATGGCCGGTCCCATCGGGCAGAACTTGTCAAAGCTCTTTCCGAAGTACCACTGTTTATGACGGGTCTGGACTTCACGCGCTGTCATATCGTTTACGATCGTATATCCGAAAATATAATCTTCCGCATCTTCGTATTTCACATTCAGCGCGTCTTTTCCCAAGATCACAGCCAATTCGACTTCATAATCCAGCGTCTGGGTTAATTCTTCATATGCGGGAATGGTTTCCCCGGTTCCCGGCGCATAGGAGACGCGTTTGGAGAAGTATACCGGCCATGCCTTTTCCGCCGTGAAATCATTCTTGGAATAACCCGCCGCCTCTTTCGCATGATCTGTATAGTTCAGTCCCAGGCACAAAACATCCTGTAAGGGACGCGGGATCGGCGCAAGGAATTTCACTTCGCTTACCGGATATCCGTCCGAATACGGAGTGCCGTTTTCCAGCCTTTCCAATTCTCCCTTCGTATGCCCTATGATCAAATCGTTCATCGTCTCATAATAGACATTAAACTCGCTGGCCGGATAGACCCGGTCTTCTCGTAATACCGCAACGGTTTCCTTCGCGGAATGCGGCAGAATACATGTACAAAGTTTCATACTATTTCTCCTTTACTGCTGTATCGATGGAATCTTTGAAAACAAAGTATCTCTGGTAGAAGAATTCCAGGGTAAAATTGAGGACCATATTGATGCCGGTGACCAAGTATTCATTCCAGCCGAGTGTCGTCGTCAATAAATGTTCCAAATAGGTCGATGCCGGTGTAAACACCAGATAGAACAGGAACACCTTGAACATTGCCTTCGGAACATTTGCCGCGGACTGAAACGTAAACTTCCGGTTAAGCGTAAAATTCCAAACAACGGAAAGCACAAGACCGGTCAAATAACAAACCCAGTACGGCAGATGGAATACTTCGTTCAATAACGTAAAGGTTCCGATTTCGATCAAGCCCGCACTGATGGAAAACAATGTGAATTTTAAGAAACGGACAAAGTCTTTCATAGTTTTTACCTCGTAGATATTGTAGAAGATTTCAAAAGAAAAAGCCATGCCGTTTGAGGCATGGCCTTCGATTCCTTTACAGATTATTTTGCGTCGTAGACAAACGCGCGGTCATGCGCAGAATGTAACGCGTCATAGATCTGGCCCGGTTTCGCCGTATCGCCGACATAGATCAGCTTATCGCCGAATTCTTTGCGGAATTCTTCCGCATAAGAACGGTTGGAGCGTACGCCCATCGCCAATACGACAGTTTCCGCTTCGATGAAGCTTTCTTCACCGGTTGCCGCGTCTTTGACTTTCACGCCGTTGGAGCCGACTTCCGTTAAGATCTTGCCCTTTGCGATCGTTCCGCCGTTTTTCATAATTTCCTGTGCCAGGTGCATCACGATGCTCGGATAGAGGGTTCCGCCGATCTTATTCAGCATTTCCACAACCGTGACTTTGTGTTCCGGAGCTAAGGTTTCCGCTGTCTCGAGGCCTGTTACGCCGCCGCCGACAACCACGACATCCCCCTTGACTTCCGCTTTACCTGCCAAAACATTCTCAGCGGTAACTGCCTGTTCGATTCCCGGCAATACCGGTACGATCGGATTTCCGCCGGTTGCCATAAAGACTGCTTCTGCGCCTAAATCCTTGACGGTCTTCACATCCGCGCGCACACCGGTGACAACTTCCACGCCCGCTTCTTCAAGCTGCGCTTTCATTGTTTCAACAAACTCGTTCAGCATTCCCTTGTGCGGAGGAACCGCCGCAAGGTTCACCGTTCCGCCCAGTTCCTTCTTGGCTTCATACAGTACGGTGCGGAATCCGCGCTTCGCTAAAGTTAACGCAGCTTCCATGCCTGCCGGACCGCCGCCGATGACTGCGACAGTGCGTCCCTTGCCGTTTTTCACGAGTTTTTCATCGCCGTATTCGAATTCACGTCCGAGAACCGGGTTCAATGTGCATCCTAACGGCAATCCGTCATTCAGGATACGGAAGCATTCCATGCAGCCTAAGCACTTGCGGATCAGGTTATCCTTGCCGGCTTTCGCTTTTGCGCCCCAGTCCGGATCAGCCAAATGACCTCTTGCGATGCCTACGAAATCCGCGAAGCCTTCTTCCAATAACTGTTCTGCGACTGCCGGATGCTTGATGTTGCAAACCGCAATGACCGGAATATTGACAGCCTTCTTAATATTCGCCGCCAGATGTTTCTTCCAGCCTTCCGCGAAATAGTTCGGTTCAATGATGGTTGCGCCGGAATCATAGGTTCCGCAGGATACGTTGATGCAGGTAACACCTAACGCTTCCAGATATTTTGCCTGTGCGATTGCGTCTTCTTCGGTAATGCCGTCGTCAAGATAATCGTTTCCGTTGATGCGTACGCTGATCGGGAACTTCGGTCCGCAATACGCCTTGATGCCCATGATGATTTCGGTCACAAAACGCATTCTGCCTTCGAAGCTTCCTCCGTACTTATCGGTGCGCTTGTTGGTATATGGAGATAAGAACTGACTGACCAGATAACCGTGAGCAGCGTGGAT
>CACYEP010000047.1 GCA_902773425.1 uncultured Erysipelotrichaceae bacterium
CGCTATCTCGAAGAAAAATACACGAAATTATATAACTTATAAAAAACAAGGGAATCCTTACCGGGTTCCCTTTTCCATATTTCTTGATACAAAACAGATGACAGCGCCGAGCACGGTCGAAATGATTGCCATGATCAATAATCCCTGTACTCCGAAATGATCGTTTGCGATGCCTCCGAGAAGATTTCCGATGACGCCTCCCGCAGCCGCCGCAGACGCCATCCATCCCTGCCCGGTCGCCTTATCTTCGGCGCTCATGCGCTCATCCGCATAATAAACGGATGCCGAAGCGTAAACCGGGAACGAGAACATCTGGATCATCTCTGCAAGATACACTGCGGTGACGCTTCCGGCAAAGAAGATCGCGGTCATTTTCACGATGAAGAAGATACTGCTGAAGCATAAGAAATCCGCGTTTTTAAATCTCTTGCGTATATACTTGAATCCGAACAGGACCGGAAGTTCCGACATAGCAGCGATGAAGAATGCCGTCCCCATCGTTCCGGAGTTTCCCCCGACCCGTTCCATGATCTGTAACATGAATGTATTCACTGCGTTATGCGCCGTTAACGACAAGATGATTCCCGCCGCCATAACAATAAATGCCGGATATTTTGCGAAAAATGACTTGTCCGAAGCGCCTGATTCCTTCCGTTCGATCCGGCTTTGCGCCCCTTTATACGGAAGACATAAAACACTGATCAGGAAGAACACCGCCAGAATTGCGCCGGTCAGCGGCACGGAAACAAGTCCGAACCGCACGGTCAGTCTTCCCAGCGCCAGGGAAATCAGTGAGAAGAACAGTGACCCCATGCCTCTGGCAAATCCGAAATTGACCGAATATCCCTTCTCATTCAAATAGAACGCCGCGTGATTGATCAGCGGATTCAGACCGTGCACCGCCAAATACGATAAGGCGAACAGGATTCCCGCAGAAAGCGGTTCCTTCACAAATGCCAGAAGCACAAAGATGATAAACGCCGCAATGACATCCAGCACCAATAACCGTTTCCAGTGCAGGGTTTTCGAACGGTCCGCCAGTTTACCGAGTCCGAGCTGTAAAAATACCGAACCGGCAGCGCCGATGGCCAATACCGTACCGACCTGGGAAGTCGAGTATCCGTAGTTCACTAAAAAGTACGTCGCATAGTTGCAGACTACGCACATCATCATCCAGAAAAACGCATGAAGCGCCGAGTATAAAAAGGTACGGTTCATAGGCTTTTAAAAAATCTCCTGCCATATGATATAGCAATCCGGCCGGAAATGCGAGAAAAAAATAAACGGATCAGGATGCGATCCGTTCAATAAACCATTTGTCATCATCCAAAAAGAGGTGCCTCCAGGAAGCCCGGATTCGGCATGTATACCGTAATCCGCTCCCTCCGTTTTTCAGGGAAGCTGCCGGACGGATCTCCGATATTTCATCGATCGGATATTTCATCCCGTCTTCCCACAGGATACAAACCGGCCATACTTTTCCGTTTTTATAATGCACGCATATCACATCGACAAACTGTTTCATATCCCGCCCTCTGTCATCATTATAACACCGCTTGAATTATTTTCAAGTATCTTGGCGCTCCGTATTTTATGACACTTCACCGGGTATGTTTTTTTCCTTCCGGATCATCAAATAACGGTTGCACAGCACGCTTTTTTGAACTATATTCAAGTTAAGGAGAACTACTATGTCATTTGCGGAAAACCTGCGTTATTTACGCCGAAAAAACTCGATTTCCCAGAATGAATTAGCCGATCAGCTGGGATATAAATCTTTTACGACCGTCCAGAAATGGGAAGACGGCACCAGTAACCCACCCTTCTCGGTATTGACCAAACTGGCGGATTTATTCCATGTCTCCACCGATCAGCTGATGAACCAGAACCTGACCGGCATGAAGCTGGACTACGCGCCGATCTTAGGTACGGTCCGCGGCGGTGCGCCGATCCTTGCAAACCAGGAAATCCTCGGATACGAACTGATTTCCGCCGGTGATCCCAAAGGCGATGAGTACTTCTATCTGCGGGTAGTCGGAGACTCCATGAAAAATGACCGCATTCTTCCGGGAGATCTCTTATATGTGCATTCCCAGGAAACATTGGAAAACGGTCAGATCGGTGTTGTTCTTGTGGATGATGAAGCTACGGTCAAACGTGTCTACCAGGAAGGAAGCACGCTGATCCTGCGTCCGTCCAACGATGATTACCCAAGCTACACATTCGATCCCGAAGATCTCAAGGAACACGGGGTGCGCATCTTAGGCAAAGTCATCTCCAATAAAATCAAGTATTAAAAATGATCCGTCCGGATCATTTTTTATTTTGCCGGTCCAATTCCCGGTTTTCTTCCTTCCAGCGGTAATACTCTGCCGTCAGCGGCGTATAGCCGAGTTTCTTTAACTGTTCATAGGTTACACGGTAGTTTCCCTTATAGTGCCTGCCGCTTGATAGATAGCGCAGATACTGCACCATGGTTTCATCAATCTTCCGCATGCCTTCATCGCACGTTAATACCGGGAAATAGAACCGGGTCCAGGTAAAGCTGTTGGTGCCGGTCAGATCGTACATCTTGTTGTCAAAGCTGCGGATCATCTTTATCGCTGCCTCTTCAAAAGTCTTTTTATTACGGATCCTCCAGCGGTAAATACTGCGTGCCTTGCGCCGGATTTTCCCCTTCATTTTTTCCGCCGTCACATCCGACAGATCGATCTTTCCTTCCGCATATTTAAATCCTAAAAACTCAAAAGGTTCCGACGGTTCGTAACGGTGAAGCTTATCCGGGTTCATGGTCAGTTTCTTCTTCGCAATCATATCAGTCAGGATCCGGTAATACTCCTCCCTCTGCCCGGACGAATCCGCAAAAATCAGAATATCATCCGAATAACGGAAATACGGAACCTTCATCGATTCAAATACTTCATCCAGATCCCTCAGATACAGATTCGCAAAGAAACTGGCCGTCGGAGTGCCTGCCATGGCTCCGCGCTTTTCATGGATCACTTCCCCGCGGTAAATACACCGGTCTTCCTTCAGAAGTCTCTCTAACAACCCGTACAATTTTGGATCATCCTTCAAAACATCCTGCAGGATCTCTGCCAGGATCTCTGTATCCATGGAATTGAAATAATCATGGATATCCGCCTTCAGGACATACTTTGTATCAAGACCCGGAACCTCCAGGATCTTATCCCACGCGGTTTTCGCGGTTTTATGCCGGCGGAATGAATAACAGGACGGCGAAATCCGATCATCATACCGGTACAGAAGATGTGCCAGCAATTTCAAAACCCACATCTCATCTTCCTGAAATGTGTACACCGTTCTCTTCTTGGAGGAATCCTTTTTTGACAGGATGATTTTCTCCGGCAAACCGAACGCAAAGGACTCCGTGATTTTCCGGTACCGTTCTTCCGCAATGAAAGAAGCCAGTTTCCTTTCCTCGAATTTGGTGAACTGACCGCGTTCTGTCTTGTCCTGCAGAAACTCTTGCCAGACTTCTTTTTTTGATAATTCTTCCAATAATGACATAGACATGAAAAAAGAAAGAGAAACAGCTTTGAAGTAAGCTATGCTTACGTTACCTGCCGGTACATCATCTTACTGCCCGCAAAGTAATCAAAGATGATGCTGCGGCATCCGCGGGCGCGTTTCCGCATTTCTCTTTCTGATTCAAAAGATTACAGGTATTTGTGTAATCTTTCCGAAATATACGATTTGTTATTCGGGTAATGTTCCACGAAGTTCAGGAACGTGATGCCCTCTCCCTGCGCAAATGCACGGCTCCACTTGTATTCCCTGTGGGCTGTCGTCGTCTTTCCGATAATCATCATGACAAGTTTCGGCGCGCCGTTTTCATAAACCGCCAGCGAATAATTCATGAATCTTCCGGTTCCGCCCATTTCCGCCGGGGAAACATTTTCCCTGACTTCATATTGCGGGAATTCTTCTTTTAAGACATCCAGGATCTTCTCACGGCAGGTAAGTCCTTCCTCCGCAGGCTCCGGAGTCCAGATTTCTTCCTCTTTCTTCTCCTTGTCTGCTTCGGCTTTGATGGATTCCTTCAGATTGCTGAAAAAGGAAGATACCTTTTCCTTATTCTCTTCAGAACCGAGTTCCGCGGCTTTTTCGGAAACAGTATCTTTCAGATTGCTGAAGAATGCACCGACTTTTTCTTTATTTTCCTCGGACGCCAGCTCATTTGCTTTTTCTGAGACGGTATCCTTCAGATTGCTGAAAAACGCACCGACTTTTTCTTTATTCTCTTCCGACGTTGCTTCTTTTACAAACTTCTCGCCTTCTTTTAAAAGTTTATCAAACAATCCCATGATATTTCCTCCTGATGTGGTGACGGTATTCTATTAATTGCATTATAGCACGGTACAGACAGCGCAAAAGAAAACGGCTGTATTTTTAGCCGTTTGGACGTTATTTATGCTCCCAGCGATAATACTCTTCCTCATCCTTTGTTTCATCAATCAAGGACTCTTCCTTAAAATCTGTGCGGTAAAACAAGGAATTGGAATACAGCTTTTCAAAATCCTCCGCCGTCAATGTGTACGACGCGTTCTGCCCCTTGATCCGCAATGTGCCGTCTTCCCTTCTTCGGATAAATACTTTCCCGGAACCGGTCCCGCAGCAAAGAAGATAATCCTTTTCCAAGTACAGTAAGACTTCTTCAAAATCAGAGATCGGAATCATCGTGCATGCCTTCCAGGAATTCTTCGAACCGGCGGTAACTTAATACCGGATAAATCAAGTTATCTTCCGCGACCCAGCCGGCATCCGTGAACGTAAATTCCAGAATATCGCCGTCTGCCTTGATCAAACGCACCAGAATCGATTTCGCGTCCTCGTTCGGTTTTGTGCCGCGCGTATAAACCGAAAGTTTATTCAGGCGGTCATATAAGTCACTGATCTGGAAAAAATCGCTGACAGTAATCTCGTAATGGTCATTGACAATCTGAACCTGCCCCGGAGGCTCATAACGGAAACTCTTTACGTAGTTATTCCAGTCTTCATCATCTTTGATTTCCATCGCATCCCAAAAGGACACGATATGCTTATTCGCTTCCACAAATGCCGCGGCCAATCCCGCAACACCGATCAATGCCACACCCAGTTTTTCAAACATAGCGACACCTCCGTATTCACTTATTATTATCTATGAATCGAAAAAATACGCAAGCGACAGAACGTGCCGGATGTCTTTCTTCACGGCTGAACACTCTGCAATATATCTTTGATTTTCTGTACGGTTTCCTGATCGGTAATCACACGATAGTGCAGAGAAAACCTGTTCGACTGAATCACCGCGATATCCGGAGTTACCGTTACTGCATAAAAGCCTCCGTCATCATGGCAAATGAATTCAAATTGAACATCTCCGATTCCTTTGAATTCTCCAAGCCTAATGTGGTTTTTATCATTTATGAGGGTTTCGAGTTTCTTCAAATCGGTTTCCGATAATTCCGTATTTTGAGGAATCGTTACATAGCCGTCCTTAAAACTGCATGTGACATTGAATAAGCGTATGGAAAACAACAGAACACAAATCAAAGCAACTATGCAGATGATTCCGATTGTCAATTTCTTCTTCATCTGAATACCTCCTTGGGATCCCCTTCAGTCCATAATAATGAACTTACTTTACTATAATTATATATTTTGCAAAAAATCTGCGCTATATCGCGAATCCCGTAAAGAAACACACGGTGCGGACCGGTCTATGTGAGAAATCGCGTCATTTACACAACCGGCGCAAGATGATAGAATGTCTTTGTGTGTTGAGAGGGCTTTCATAATGAAAAAATATGTAATGGCTATTGATCAGGGGACCACAAGTTCCCGCGCGATTTTATTCGATAAAGACGGTAAAATCGTAGACAGCGCGCAAAAAGAATTCACGCAATACTTCCCTTCCCCGGGCTGGGTGGAACACGATGCGAACGAAATCTGGTTAAGCGTGCTGGCAGTTATCAGCGAGTGCATCTTAAACGCCGGAATCGACCCGGCGGAAGTTGCGTCCATCGGAATCACGAACCAGCGTGAATCCACGGTTATCTGGGACAAGAAAACCGGTTTGCCGATTCATCACTCGGTGTGCTGGCAATCCCGTCAAAGCTCCGCGATTTCCGACGATTTGAAGGAAAAAGGCTACGCGGACATGATTCACGAAAAGACCGGGTTACTGGTAGACCCGTATTTCTCCGCAACTAAGATCCGCTGGCTGTTAGACAATGTGCCGGGCGCGCAGAAGCGTGCGGAAAACGGCGAATTGTTATTCGGGACCATGGATACATGGCTGATCTGGAAGCTGACAGGGGGCGCGGTGCATGTGACCGATTATTCCAACGCGTCCAGAACGATGTTATATAACATCCACGAACTCTGTTGGGATAAGGAATTACTGGAACTGCTGAATATTCCCGAATGCATTCTTCCGGAAGTCAAGGATTCTTCCTATGTCTACGGCAAAACGATCTCCTACCATTTCTTCGGAAATGAAGTTCCGATTGCGGGTATCGCCGGAGACCAACAGGCAGCCCTGTTCGGAAACGGCTGTTTCGAGGCAGGCATGGCCAAGAACACTTACGGCACAGGCTGTTTCTTACTCATGAACACCGGGGAAACTCCGGTAGATTCCAAGAACGGACTTGTCACCACGATTGCGTGGGGATTAAACGGGAAAGTCGAGTATGCGCTGGAAGGTTCGATCTTCGTCGCCGGCAGCGCCGTTCAATGGTTACGTGACGGTATCAAGACAATTGATCACGCGAAGGAAACCGAAGAAATGGCGTTATCCATTCCGGACAATGAAGGTGTGTACCTGGTGCCTGCGTTTGTCGGATTAGGCGCTCCTTATTGGGATGATGAAGCCAGAGGCGCCATCTTCGGAATCACCCGCGGAACTACCCGTGCTCATTTTGCCAGAGCGACGCTGGAATCCCTTGCCTACCAGACCAAAGATGTCTTAGACGCAATGGAAAAAGATTCCGGTCTGACTTTGACCGCGCTGAAGGTTGACGGCGGAGCAGTCGCGAACAACTTCTTAATGCAGTTCCAGTCTGACATCCTGAACCTTCCGATTGTCCGCGGCAAAGTATTGGAGACGACCGCATTCGGCGCTGCGTTACTGGCAGGCCTTGCGGTAGGATTCTACGAAAGCCGTCAGGACATCATCGATCAGCTCGAAACCGACCGCTCGTTCTTCCCGCATATGGAGGACGCTACCCGCGAAAAATACTACAGAGGATGGTTAAACGCTGTACGCAGTGTAATGGGGTATCATCATGACTTATGATATTACGGTAATCGGGGCAGGTATTGTCGGCTGCTCGATTGCCTATCGCTTAAGCAAATACAAAGCTAAAGTATTGGTTCTCGACAAAGAAAACGACATCGCAAATGAAGTAACCATGGCCAACAGCGCCATCGTTCATGCCGGAGACGATCCGGAGGACGGAACATTAAAAGCGAAACTGAACTTAAGAGGCGCAGAGCTTTATACGGGACTTCTGGAAAAGCTCCACGTCCGTTACCGTCAGACCGGTGCCTATACCGTTATGACTTCTCCCGAACAGGAAGAAACCTTCAACGCATTGGTAAAGCGCACGTCGATCCGTCATATTCCCTATGAAATTCTGGACGGTGATACAGCGCGCAGGAATGAACCGAACCTTTCGGATAAAGTCATCAAGGTCTTATCGATTCCTTCCACCCGGGTTATTATTCCGTGGGAATTCGCGGAAGCGGAGATGGAAGTTGCGCTGCGAAACGGCGTCGAATTAAAACTCAACACCGAAGTTAAGGGAATCCGGAAGGACGAAGAAGATGACGGATATGTCTTAACAACGAATCACGAAGAAATCCGCACCAGATATATCGTAAATGCGGCGGGACTGTTCTCGGATGAAATTGCGGCCATGATCGGCACCGAAGTTCCGAAGATTTTACCGCGCAAGGGAGAATACTTCGTATTAAGCCATAACGCGAGAGACTATGTCTCCCATATCATTTACCCGATGCCGACCGCAAAAGGCAAAGGCGTCTTGGCGGTTCCGACGGTAGACGGAAATGTTCTTCTCGGACCGGATTCGGAATACACCGACACCAAGGAAGAAAACAACAACACCACCGCAGGACTCGGTATTGTCCGCGCGCAGTTAACGGAAATCTTAAAGAATATCCCCTATCCGGAAGTCATCCGGATCTTCGCGGGTCTTCGCCCGTCGACTGCCTACAAGGATTTCTATATTGAAAAAGATCCGTTCCATGCGGGCATCGTACATCTGGCAGGCATTGATTCACCGGGTGTCGCCAGCGCACCGGGAATCGCAGAATACGTGGAGAATCTTCTGAATCTTCCGTATGAAATCGATGAAACACGGGATATGACCAGAGAGAAACCGTTTGATTTCTCCGCGTTATCCATTGAAGAGAAGAATGACTTTATTCATGCGCATCCGGAATACGGACATATCGTTTGCCGCTGCGAACAGATTTCCGAAGGAGAAATCGTGGAGGCAATTCACCGTCCTGTCGGTGCGAAGACCGTCAAGGGTGTCAAGAAGAGAGTCCGTCCGGGCATGGGAAAATGCCAGGGAGGATTCTGTGAACCGTTGGTGGTAGACATCCTCGCCAGAGAATTAAATATTCCGAAGGAAGAAGTTCTCTATGACTCCTTATCTTCGCATATTCTTACGAAACGGGAGGAGCGCTAGAATGAGAACTTTAGATTGTGTCATTATCGGCGGAGGCTCCGCAGGTTTGGCGGCCGCCGTTGAAATCAAGAAGAGCGGAATCAACGATATTCTGATCGTAGAAAAAGGTCCGGAAGCCGGAGGCATCTTAAACCAGTGCATCCATAACGGATTCGGACTTCATGAATTCAAGGAAGAACTCTCGGGTCCTTCCTATGCGGAACGTTTTGCGAAACAGGCAAGAGACCTTGGGATCGAAATCCTGTTTAACACGACAGTCACCGCGTTCTATCCGGATAAGACGATGGAAATCTCCGGAACCTTCGGATACGAGGTATTAAAACCGAAGGCCGTCGTATTGGCGATGGGATGCCAGGAACGCACCCGCGGGCAGATTCAGATCCCGGGTTACCGTCCCAACGGCGTCTACACCGCAGGAACCGCACAGCGTTATGTCAACCTGGACGGTTATTCCTTGGGAAAGCGCGTATTCATCTTAGGTTCGGGAGACATCGGACTCATCATGGCCAGACGTATGACCCTGGAAGGCGCGAAAGTACTGGGTGTCGCGGAACTGATGCCCTACTCCAACGGATTACAGAGAAATATCGTACAGTGCCTGAAAGATTATGATATTCCGTTATATCTCTCGCATACCGTTACCGATATCGAAGGAAAAGACCACGTAACGGGCATTACGATCACCGAAGTGGATGATAAGCGTCAGCCGATCAAAGGCACCGAGAAACATTTCGATGTCGATACCCTTCTCCTTTCGGTCGGATTGGTTCCGGACAACACCTTAAGCTTCAACGCAGGAATCAAACTGGATCCGCGCACCAGAGGCGTCTATGTCAACGAAGAATGCGAATCCGAAATGGACGGCTTATTCGCGGCGGGAAATGTCCTGCACGTTCATGACTTGGTGGACTATGTCACCGCGGAAGGTCGCAAGGCAGGAAAAGGCGTTGTGAATTACCTGAACGGTGTACACGGAGAAAAAGGCGGATTTGTGACCGAAGCCGGAAACGGTATCGGATATGTATTGCCGCAAAGAGTGGATTATCCGAAAGAAGACAAGACCGTGGAATTCTCCTTCCGCGTCCGCACTCCGTACCACAATGTGATCGTCGAAGTATGTGCCGACGGGAAACCGGTCAAGACGATCCGCAAAGAACGGTTATTGCCGGCGGAAATGGAAAAAATCATTCTTCCGAACTCCGTCTTAAGCGAAGTTAAA
>CACYEP010000048.1 GCA_902773425.1 uncultured Erysipelotrichaceae bacterium
ACTTCCAGAATGTACACACAGCCGTTCGAACCGACCGGTTTTCCGAAATACTGTCCGTCGATTGCCATCAAAGGCTCATATACTTTTCCTTCGGGATAGGTCACAAACACCAAACGGTTGGATTTGATTTTATGGCCGGCACGGTACAGTTCCTCCGCTTCATAAAGGTCACCTGCCGTAAAATCCGTTCCCCAATACAATCCCGGGAAACCATCCACCTGATCAAGATATGTAATTCCGGACAGATTCAAATCTTTATATGAAATCATGAGTTTATTCTGCGATTCTCTGATCGGATTCGGATAATGCGAAGATTACCAGGAAAGGAAGCGACAGGTCTTTTTCCTTGGTCCAGAACCGGTAGTAGAACTGGGAAGCCGGTAATGCGATGGTCTTTTCCGCTTCATCTTCCTCATGCACATAAACGCTGGAGTTTTCAATGCGTACCAACGGATTGCCGTACTGTGTAGCCGTGTAGACAGCCTTCGGGAATTTGGAATGAAGATCGGTCTCAATGCGGATTCCGAGTTCATGAAGATAATCCCAGATATCTTTTCCGTCAAACTTGAAGGTGGCATTTCTCGAGAAGTATTCATCGTTCATGGTGACGGTCACGGTATGACCTACTTCGTGTTCTTCGGTTTTGCCGGTCGTGTGATTGATAAACGCGAAAGTGCGCGGTCCGATCAGATTGTTCTTGAGCATCTTTCCTTCCAGAAGAATATTGCGGTCCGCATCTTCCACGATGTATCCCGGCCTCAGCATCACTTCGTCAAACCGGCAATAATATTCGATTTCCTCATCGCTGCGTTCGCGTGTCTGGTATTCTTCCTGTTTATCCAGATTGTCCATGTCTTCTACAGCTTTGCGGTCAAGATCCGCACTCTTCTTTGTTGAATGAACGAGACTGTACACCGCATATGCCAGCATTAATCCTCCGACACCGATCATTCCGAATGCCCACAGTTTCGTATTCTTCGTGTTGGAGATTTTCTCCGGATTCTTATCATCGTAGTAAACCGCGATCTTATCTCCCGTCTTATATTCCTCGTGCAGTTCCGGGAACCAATTATCGTAGGACTTTCCTTTCGCCTGATAACGGAAATAGACATCGTAGACAAGTTCATTGTCGTTGTCGTAGGTTTCTTCGACTTTTGTGACGGTTCCGGTCGTTTCGATCATATTTCCCGAAAACATCGTCATCATCACGACGCCCATAATGATTATGACAATCGCGAACGGAATCAAAAATCTCGCGGAACCTGTATTGCGCATGAAACGGTGTGCCTTGTTTTCAAAACTCATTATGCTTTCCTCCTGCCATATTTATAATTATTATAAGGGATTCTTATACTTTCTCACAAACATTTTATTCGATCCAAGTTACCGGATTCCCATGATCAGAACCTTTGGAACGTACCGGCAGCCCGTCTTTCGCATACCCTAAAATCAAGCCTCCGGTAACAGTCTCATGATCTTCCAATCCGAGCTTTTTCAAAAAACTGCGTACTTCCGAGTTTTCATCCAGCCAATGAAGCTGATTGATCCAACAAGATCCCAAATCCAGCGTATTAGCCGCAATCATCATGTTTTCTAAGGCGCAGGCACTGTCAGCCATCGCGTTGCCGTACCCCTTTTCATTCGCGGTCACGATCAATACCGGGGCACCGTAATGGAAAATATACGTTCCGGCTTTGGATAACCGGATTGAATTACGCAAAGAAACATACGTATCCTCCGTAAGTTCCATCCCGGCGAATTCGTTTCGCACAAGTTCCGTGAGTTCATTCAGGATTTTCTGATCCGTGATGACAATGAAGTGCGTCTTGCGGCTGTTGGAACCGCTCGGTGCGCACCGCCCCGCCTCCAGGACCTGTTCGATCAGGGAACGTTCCGGGATATCTTTTTTCATCATTCTGGTGCTTCTTCGGGTGAAGATTGCTTCAAGTGCATCCATGCCTTTCTCCTTGTCTCATTGTTGTAGAGTTCATCAATCATTGTGATCAGCCCGGTATAAAACGGACGGATATTGTGCCTTTTTCCCAGGCCTCCCTGCAAGTACATATGGTCTTCTTTTAAAATCGGAAGGACATTCCAAATCCCCGGTTCGATTTTCTCCGCGTCATACGGACATCTCGGGGCATTATGGGGTGCCAGCGAGGAATACGTATTCACCAAGCCGTCATTTTCTTTCCATTCTTCCCCGATCGCAATACCTCCGCGAGTCGTTCCGGTATACGCACCGATTTGATAGGAACGCATCGTAAACAGCTGCTCCATTCCCTTTTGCGGAACATGATTTCCGCCGGATAAAGAAGTCT
>CACYEP010000049.1 GCA_902773425.1 uncultured Erysipelotrichaceae bacterium
ACCACATAATCATATTCATCCGGACAAAGATACGGGTAATGAACATTTTCAGAATAGTCGCTATTCTTTCTCTCATAGATTTTGACATGTTCCTTCAAAGGGATCACTCCGAAATACAGGGAGGATAACCTATATATCGATTTATAGCCTTCGATTTCATTTAGAAACACCAGATAATTCTCCCCAGAATGAACGATTGACGGTGTGTTAATACAATAATTCAGAGGCTTGTTAAAGTCGACGGAATATGCGTTCTTTCCGTATGAATTCGGCGAATAATAGTTCGGGACAACAAATCGAACCGTATCCCCCAAACGAAATGATGTTCCTTTCATGACATCCTCAACACATGCGTTAATATACTCGGCATGTTCCAATTGCTCTTTTGATTCAATTTTTACAGACAATATGATTTCGGAATGAGAATATAAATCTTCTGCGTTATCAATTCTTTTATCTTTGTACACAGAAGTGTTATTCAAAATCCCCATAATGTAATCCGCCCGGTTTCCCTGGGTTGAGATATACGCCTTTTTCCCGGAAAAATCTTCCGGGACGAAACCGGATGAGCGTCCCAAGAACATAATCAAAGAAGAAACCGCAATGATCAGCCCGGTGATCATCCAATATTTTTTATGACTGTATTTCATTGAGCAATTTTCCCTCCTTAAAGCGATAAATCTCATCACATAATTCATCAATTTCATCACGGCGGTGAGAAGAAATAATAATGAGTTTTCCCTTCTTCCTTTCTTCCTCTAACAAGGTATACACTAGACGCACTCCCGCCTCATCCAGTGAATTTGTCACTTCATCCAAAATCACAACTTCCGGATTTTCCATTAAGGCCTGCGCAATTCCAAGCCTTTGACGCATTCCCAAAGAGTATTCTCCGACCCTTTTTCCGGAGTTTTCCAGCCCAACCTTTTGAATCCAGCGAATGATTTCATCATCTGAAATCTTCTTTTGAACAGACGCCAAAAGGTTTAAATTTTCAAACCCAGTCAATTCATCGTAAAAGCCGGGGTTCTCAATAATAAATCCGCATGAAGGAAGGAAATCTATTTCTTTTTTCAATTCCTTTCGGTTGTAAAGAATTCTTCCTTCAGACGGTTTCATCAATCCAATCAGAAGTTTCATCATTACCGTTTTTCCGCTTCCGTTTTCTCCGACAAATCCGGTGATTTTTCCGGATGTAAACTCTGCGTTTATATGGTTCAAGACTATTTTCTTTTTGAATCTTTTAGTAACGTTCTCAACAATGATTCTATTGGACATATCAATACTCCTTCTTTCTAATCTTCATGACAGATACCAAATTGATAGTAATGCCTGAAACAATAATCAGAATAATAACAACAGGACTGTTTAATACCGCAGTCCAGTTTTGACCGCTTTGAAAAACTGCAGAATGGAAACAAACCACAGATGCAAGAAGCATGATTACTGTCAACGGTGCGCCTTTCTTACCTGCACCGATGACCGTAATCCATATGATCAAAGAATTAACCAATTCTTGAAGAATCACATACATTACTGCTGTACGAACAAGGCTGCCGAAATCATTCTTCAACAAAAGAGCTCCGATTAAGCTCAGACTGAGTCCAGAGATAACGGTTCCCTTTAAAGCGAGTTTATGACACAGCGTCAACACTTTTCCTGCAGACAGACCTCTTGCGACATAATAAGGTGCATTGTCTCTGATAAACCGATCCAAATGCTTGAAGCAGCGAGCCCACATAGGCATCCTTCCGGCGATCAAGCAGACCAGAAACGGTATTATTTCAAGAATACTATGGCTATATGCTTCTGAAGGCAGGAAAAACAAGTCGGCACTTCCGCAAATGAACGCTTTATTGAAAAATGCAACTACGGAATAAACCAACAAACATACGATAAAAAAAATAATCTCATTTATATGTTTGGAAAGCATGCGGAAAAACCTTTCTAAATATACAGATAACTAAATAGACTATTATTGCGAGAATAAATATCTGCACAGCATATTCCTGAACAGACAAGCGGTTGTACCCCATCACTTGCGCATAAATCACAAAAAGCAGAACAGCAACTGCAGCAGAAGCCCCCTCAGAAATGAATACGCTCGATATCTCCATTACTAACAATCCCGAAAGAAACAGGCACAGCATCAGAGCCATATGAGCCATGGACACTTTACAATTTGACATCGCTAAATCACACACAAAAACAGGTAAATAAATTGAAAAATAAGAAAAGACTATGCTTAATAACTTCTTTAAAATGCTGTTATCTGTATTTTGTTGAATTAAGAACAAAAAAACAGGAAAGCCTAACTGTGGCATTAGTTGCTCGACGGCGATTTGATATAGTCCATCTCGGATCAACATTCGAAGAATAAACAAAATGATAGACGATCCTAACAGAGCATTTTGATACAAAACTGTG
>CACYEP010000050.1 GCA_902773425.1 uncultured Erysipelotrichaceae bacterium
AGGCTCCGTAACTGAATTTTCTTGCGGGCCATGAATGATCTTTTACACCGTGTCCGAATCCTCCGGCTTCCGAAATTACGAAGATCCTGCCGTCCGTTTTCGGCTTCTTCAATTTTGAAAAGTAGGTATGAATGCTGCAGAAATCACCGCCTCCCTGATCGGAAAAACCGCTTGCCTGATCGACTAAGCGCGTCGAATCTTTGCGTTGGATGAATCCGGTGATTTCGTTCGCGTCAAACTGTCCCCAATGCTCATTGAACGGCACCCATACTGCCACGCACGGGGAATTGTACAGATGGCCGATCATTTCCCCCAGCTCACGTTTGTAGTCTTCCCGGGATTCCTTGGAATCTCTTCCGGCACGTTTGCGGGAGCCGGATAATGTATCGTCGTCCTTCATGCCGATTTTCGCAAGGCCCTGTGAAATCCAATCAATTTTACAATTGCCGCCCGAGGGCATATCCTGCCACACGATCATGCCTAACACATCGCACCAGTAATACCAGCGAAGAGGCTCAACCTTGATGTGTTTGCGGATCATGTTGTAGCCAAGATCCTTCATGGCTCGGATATCGAATGTTAAGGCTTCATCATTCGGCGCCGTATAGATTCCTTCGGGCCAGTATCCCTGGTCAAGAACTCCGATGGTGAAATACGGTTTCCCGTTTAACGCGAATACCGGATATCCGTTTTGATCGGTTGTCTTTCCGAATTCCCGCATCGCAAAATAACTGTCCGCGGCATCACCGGTGCCGGTCCTGAACCGCAGATGATAGAGATACGGATCTTCCGGTGTCCATAGATGCGGATCCGGGACTTCGATTTTCAAGTCCTCGCCGCTGTTTCCTGACGGACACGCAAGGACATTTCCGTTTTCATCCAGAACTTCCGCCTGATAGGTGAAGGGCTTGTTTCCTTCAAGATGCAGGAGAACGGAAGAGGTGCGCAGGTCCGGTGTGATTTTATACGAGGTAATGTAGGTTTCCGGCACAACTTCCATCCAGACGGTCTGCCAGATGCCGCTGACGGCCGTGTAATAGATCATGTGCGGATTTAAGACCTGTTTGCCTTTTTGATTCCAATAGGTGTCCGTCGGATCGATGACTTCGACTAATAGTTCCGCCGTTTCATCGGAAACATATTCCGTGATATCCGCGGAAAACGGAAGATAACCTCCGGTGTGTTCCCTGACAAGAGTTCCGTTGATAAAGACGGCGCACTTCCAATCAACCGCCCCGAAATGAAGGATCACACGTTTTCCTTCATGCTCCGGAATTTGAATCATGCGGTGATAATACAGTTTTTCATCCGGCATGATTTGCCGCATGAGACCGGAAAGCTTCGACTCGGGACAATAGGGAACCTCGATGGTTCCGTCATATTCCGCGGGAAGTTCCGTGTCCGTCAGCTTGCGGATTGCGTAACTCCAGGTGCCGTTCAGGTTGATAAAACTGTCCCGGACAAACTGGGGACGCGGGTATTCTTCCTGTTCCGGTGTAAAAGCCGTAGTGAAAGGGCATATGGTACGATGATCTTTCATAGTGTTTTTCTCCTATGTCTATTATATTCGAAGATGCGGGATATGGTATGATAGATAAAACAGAAAGTGGGAATTTGTATGATACTTCCGAAATATCTGAAACCGGGTGACACTATAGGCATCACCGCTCCCTCGGCAGGTGCGGGGCATGATCTTGAGAAACTTGAATACTCTTTGAATATGATCCGCGCCCAGGGATATAACGTAAAGGAAACCGCGAATGTGCGCTCCAACCGTCAGGTGTCTTCTTCCGCGAAAAAGCGCGCGGCGCAGTTACTGGAACTGTTTGAAGATCCTGAGGTTGACATGGTTTTATGCGCGGCCGGCGGGGACTTCTTAATGGAGATGCTGCCGTATACGGATTTTGAAAAAATCGCGGAACATCCCAAGTGGTTCGAAGGAATGTCTGATCCGTCGACACTGTTATTCTTATTGCCGACCAAGTGTGATATTGCGACGCTTTACGGAATCAATTCGGGATTCTTCAATGTCGCGAAAATCACGAAGCCTTTACGCAATAATCTTTCGTTCTGGGAAGGAAACCTCGTTCCCCAGAAGTCCTATAAGAAATGCCAAAGAGATATTACCGCGGATAAGTTCCGCCCGAAGTATCCCGAACCGGTCTATTGGGAAACGCCGAACGGTCCGGTGAATATCGAGGGACGCATGATCGGAGGCTGTATCGATGCTTTGCGGGATATTGTCGGAACTCCGTTTGATTCCGTCAAAGATTTCACGGAGAAATACAAAAACGACGGAATCATCTGGTTCTTTGATGTATTCGCGCAATCCAGCGAAGATTTCTATCATACGCTGTTCCAGATGAAACAATGCGGCTGGTTCAAGTACACAAAGGGAGTGATCCTCGGAAGAGTTCTGTTCCCCAAGACTTTCTCGAATGTCGATTATACGAAGGCTTTACGCAAAATCTTCGGAAGAAAGATGCCGATCATCACCGAAGCCGATATCGGACATACCAGTCCGGCTATGGTCTTAATCAACGGCGGGTATGCCAAAGTCAAAGCCAAAGACGGGAAGGGAACCATCCGGTTCACCGGAGAATAATCCAAGAAAAATGTCGCTCAAAGGGCGACCTTTTCTTTTGCGCGAAAGGGTATTTTTAAGGCGAAAGAGAGGTACTGAATATGAAAAAGAATATGGAAATTGTATGTATTTTAGACCGCAGCGGATCCATGTCCGGCTTAGAGTCCGATACCATCGGCGGCTACAACGCGTTTATCGAAAGAGAGAGAAAGGAATGCGAGAATTCCTATGTCACAACCGTCTTATTCGACGATAAGTATGACATCCTGGTTGACCGCAAGAAGATCACCGAAGTTCCAAAACTGACGGAGAAGGAATACACGGTGCGCGGATGTACGGCCTTGGTGGATGCTGTAGGGAAAACAATCCGTCACATCGAAAAAATTCATCAGTATGTGCGTCCCGAAGATGTACCGGATCACACGGTATTCATGATCACGACCGACGGAAAAGAAAACGCCAGCAATCTCTACAGCGCGGAGGAAGTAAAGCACATGGTAAAAAAGATGACGGAGAAATTTGGATGGGAATTCTTATTCTTCGGCGCGAACATCGACGCGATCACAACGGCAAAACACTACGGATTCCGCGAAGAAAACGCGGTCAACTATCATAACGACGGGGAAGGAATCGCAGTCCTTTACGAATCGGCAGTCTGCGCAATGAAGGAAATCCGCACCAAGGGAAGCTTAAAGAACAACCGGGCATGGAGAGAAAAAGCGGACAAAGACTATGAATCCAGATAACAAAAAAAGAGATGTGCTTCACATCTCTTTTTTTCTAGAATAACTGTTCTTCTCCGTAAGGGTCGACCAATACGACACCCTTGACTCCCGGAACTTCATCCATCAATAAGGCGGCGACTCCGTTGTCCAGGGTTTCTCCGATGGCCATGCATCCCATGCAGGCACCGTACATCTGGACATAGACATAACCGTCTTCGACCTTGACTAAGGAAATATCTCCTCCGTCAAACTGCAGGTACGGACGGATCTTGTCGAGGGTGGCTTTTACCAGATCTACATTTACTTCAATATCGCCTTCAACCGGCGGTTCATCCTTGAACTCAATTTCTTCCATACGTATGCCTCCTAGTAGAATACTTTCAAAAAGATTGCGATTCCGAGTCCCAATACGATCCCGGAGATGACTTCGGACCATTTATGGCCCAGAACGTTTTTCACTTTTTCGAGATAGATCGGATCATCCAGATGAATCTCGGATAATTCTTCGAGATCCTTGATCAGCTGCTGGGTGATTTCAATATTCTTGCCAGCATAATACCGCACATTCGCTGCGTCATAAACGACAATGACCGAAAAAATAACGGATACGGCGAATAAGGTGCTGGAGAAGTTCTCCTGGAAACCTACAGCCAGGGTAAGCCCTGCCACAGCGGCGCTGTGCGAACTCGGAAGTCCTCCGCTCGAAAAAGCGAGAAGGGGAATCCATTTGTGTTCTTTAAACCAATATATGAAAGGCTTTAATGCCTGGGCAAGCACCAGGGAAATCAACGCGGAGCAAAGCGGATATGCGGCTTCGATCACGGCGCGTGTACCGGACATATGTATACCTCCTGCCAAACAGAAAGAGACGCGGGGGAATCTTTCTACCGTAGCATTATAACACTTGGACATTTCTTTGGGAATTCGATGTTTCAAGTGGTATACTGACTACGGAGGTAGTCAAATGATCTACAAACCGGGAGATATTGTGAAAGGAACGGTGACGGGGATTCAGCCCTACGGCGCTTTTGTCGTATTGCCGGATCATTCGACCGGACTGATTCATATCTCGGAGATTTCGGACGGTTTTGTGGAGGATGTGCGCTATTTCGTCAAGGTCGGGGAAGAGATCGAACTCAAGGTGACCGCGGCCGACGAATTACACCGCCAATACCGCTTATCATTGAAGGCGGCGCATCCCAAGACCAAAGCCCGTTCGCGGATCCGCAGGTATGAAAAAGTTCCGGATCCGGTGATCGGATTCCGTTCTTTGGAAACAAAGCTTCCGGAGTGGATCGACGAAAAAATAAAGGAGAAAAATCATGATTAAAGTCAGACTGGACAAGGCTCATTTGGAAGAAAACATCCTGGATTATCAGGAATCCGTGGACAAGGCGCACAATTGGCTGCACGAGCACAACGGAAAAGGCTCCGACTTCACGGGATGGGTGGAATGGCCTGTCACTTACGACAAGGAAGAGTATGCGCGCATCAAAGAAGTAGGCAAGGAAATCCATGAGAACGCGGATGTGTTCTTAGTATGCGGAATCGGCGGAAGCTACCTGGGCGCAAGAAGTGCCATCGAATTCTTACAGGGACTCTATTCCGACCGCAAGCCGGAAATCATCTTCGTAGGAAACACGTTCTCTTCCACCTATATTTCGCAGGTAATGAAGCACATCGAAGGCAAGTCCGTATACGTGGATGTCATTTCGAAATCGGGAACGACCACCGAAACATCCATTTCGTTCCGCCTTCTGAAACAGTATGTTGAAAAACACTTCCCGGGAGAAGCTTCCAAGCGTATCATCGCCACCACCGATAAGCACAAAGGAACCCTCAAGGCTTTGGCGGACAAGGAAGGCTACCGTGAGTTTGTCGTACCGGACAACATCGGCGGACGTTATTCCGTATTCACCGCGGTAGGATTATTGCCGATCGCGGCGGCGGGCATTGACATCGACGAACTGATGAAGGGGTCGTTTGACGCGATGAACGATTTATCCGTACGTGAAATCGATAAGAACCCGGCATATCAATACGCGGTCGCAAGACGTGTTCTGGAAAATTCCGGCAAGTGCGCGGAAATGTTCGTAAGCTACGATCTGGGCACCACGATGATGGCAGAATGGTGGAAACAGTTATTCGGCGAATCCGAAGGCAAGGAAGGAAAGGGAATCTTACCGGTATCCGCAACCTTCTCGACGGATTTACATTCCATGGGCCAGTTCATCCAGCAGGGCAGAAAACTCTTATTCGAGACGGTTCTTTGCGTAGGCAAGCCGATCGAAGACATGGTCTTCCCGGGTGATGAAGAAAACCTCGACAACATGAATTACCTGGCGGGCAAGTCCATTGACTGGGTCAACAAGATGGCGATGGAAGGTACGATTGATGCGCACGTGAACACCGGAAACGTACCGAACATCTTGATCGAACTTCCGGATCAGACCGCATACAGCTACGGCTATCTGATTTACTTCTTCTTCTTGGCATGCGGCGTGACTTGTTACATGCTGGACATCAACCCGTTCAATCAGCCGGGCGTAGAAGTCTACAAGAAGAATATGTTCGCATTACTGGGCAAACCGGAATAAACATAGAACCAAAACTCATAACAAAGCCGGCAGGACTTACCTGCCGGCTGTTTCTTTGTTTGAAAGATTAATCTTGGAATTGAACGGATCTCAGAATTTCTTCGTAGATAGGTTTATTGTCTTCCCAAAGATCCGGACGTGTGTAGTAATAGAAGGTATAACAGGTGTCCTTGTAAAAGGTGACAACGGATTCGCAGATCTGTTCGATTCCCTGAACCGTGTATACATAACGGAATCCGTACGCGTTCTTTCCGTTAATCTGACTTGAAAAGAATTCTTTGCGTTCATATCCGTAATCCCGGTAGAACGCCGCCAGTTTCCTTTCGTTCTGTTCGGCGATTTCCTTGGGGTTGCCGAATACTTTGACCATGAAGCCGCTGGATTTATGATGGAAGACGGTCAATAAGATTTTGTGTGCTTTGTCGCGGATCCCCCACATGTCCTTATTGTCGCTGCGATACAGTTCCTGCAGTTCATCGCGGGTTAAAAACTGGAATTCATCCGGGAAACTGATATGAAGATGATTGTTGATCAATGTATGATTCATAGGATACCCTCCGGGAAAATTATACCATTTTGAAAAGCGCTCACAATTCTTTTGGGAAAACTTGAAGTTTCGGCTTGACTTTGCGGGTGATTTTTTGTAAGTTAGACATCGGTACAAGGGAGTAGCTTACGTGCGAAAAGCGCGTGACACATCTCGTCAATACGGGAAGAGATTTCCCCGGGATATGTTGTAAGAGGCGAGACTTTACTGCAGCAAAGAATGCAGAAAAAGCTCGCTTTTTTCTGCCAAACAATATGGGAGGTAAGTATGAAAATTTTGCTGAATTTCTTATTGTTGATCGTTGGATTTGTGGCTTTGATCAAGGGCGCGGACTGGTTTGTGGACGGAAGCGCCGGCATCGCAAAGAAGCTGCGTGTTCCGGGTCTGATCATCGGTTTGACGATTGTTGCGCTCGGAACCAGCGCGCCGGAATTGGCGGTTTCGACTTCCGCGGCCATTGCGGGTTCGAATGAAATCGCGTTATCCAATGTCGTCGGTTCGAATATCTTCAATCTGTTGGTCGTTTTGGGATCCTGCGCAGTGATCCGTACGGTTCCGGTAGAGGAAACCGCGATTGTGAAGCGTGATTTCCCGATTTCGATTCTCGGGACCCTGTTTGTATTACTGGTTACCTGCAGCGGCGTGATCTTCTCCGGGAAAATGTTCTCGATGGGCATGGCGGACCAGGCAGGAACGGTATACCGCTGGTTAGGTATCGTATTGATCGTATTATTCATCTGCTACATTGCGTATCTGATTTACGATGCGAAGAAGCACCCGCAGGAAGAAGATGAAGCGGAACAGAAACCGGTATGGCAGTTAATCGCGTTAATTCTGATCGGTATCGCTCTGATTATTGCGGGCGGACAGCTGGTTGTTGAAAATGCGAAGGTCATCGCAAGAGCCTTCGGCATGACCGAAACATTGATCGGTTTAACGGTTGTCGCGCTGGGCACATCGCTTCCGGAGCTTGCGACATCCATCGTTGCGGCGAAAAAAGGCGAAGTGGGACTGGCGGTCGGAAATGCGATCGGTTCGAACATCTTTAACCTGATGCTGATCTTGGGCGTATCGAGCGCAATTCATCCGGTGGCAGTCAATATCGCGTCTGTATATGACATGTTCGTATTGATTGCAATCAGCGTAATGACTATGATTTTCGCAATCAGCGGCAAGAAAATCAACCGCACCGAAGGTATCATCATGATCCTTGCGTACATCGCGGAAACTGTGTTCGCAATTCTCCGCTAATCATCATTCATTGCATGAATATAACGGCCTGAAAATGAAGTGAACCCCTAAAGTTGGACCTACTGAAAGGAGGTTCACTTCAAAAAGGCTGTTTTTTTGTGCCTGCCGTCGCCTTCATGACGGGTGCGTAAAATCGCTTTTACCTGATCATGAACGGGTTTTCCCGCACGTTTTTTATGGGATACCGCAAAGTTAACTGCCGCTCAGTCTTTGGACGGAAAAGAACATTTTGAAACATTTACGGCGAGAAAAAACTCAACTCTGTTCCGCTGCCGGATGAACTGATCAACCGCAAAGAAGTGATTGTCGGTCCGATTGAAAAGAAACTTCCGTAAAACACAGCATACACAATCATCAAGCCGAACAGAAATGTCCGGCTTTTCTTTGCTTCCGGATTGTCTTTTGTGCATTTATTCATTTCATATTTGTATCGTCCGCAAAAACATGTTATATAATATTTTGGTATACATCCCAAAGAAAAGTGAGAACTACCATGAGACCTACCAAACCTTATTATGAGAATTACGCAAAACAGGCTTTAACCGAATCATTGCTGTCCTGGATGAAGGAAAAACCTTTCGATAAGATTTCTGTTGCGGATATTGCGCAGAGAGGTCAGGTATCCAGAAGGGCATTCTACCTCCATTACAACACGAAACTTGATATTCTGAATGACTATTATAATGTTTTGATCCGCGAATACGAAGCGAACCTTCCGGGAAAACTCGCGATGTACAGCTACGAAGAAACGGAGTATTTCTTCCGCTTCTGGTACAGGCACAAAGATTATCTGGCCTTATTGGACAGCCAGGAACTCTTCTACATCCTGTTATATTCCTTCAAGGGGTATATCAACCGCCGCATGAGCCGTGATACGTCCGTTGAACCGGATGATTATCAATTCGCGTATTCTTCCGGCGGGTTATGGGCGTTACTGTTCAAGTGGACTAGGGATGAATTCCGTGAAACACCGGAACATCTCGCAAAGATCGCGACATCCTATCAGGAAGAGTTTCTTTAAACCATGAACGTTCAGGAACGGATCCGTCAGCGTCGCAGTGTGCGCACTTTTAACGGCGTAAAGATTTCAAATGAAGTTCTGGCGGACCTGCTGTCGTATTGCGAATCCATTCAGAATCCGTACCGCATCCCGGTAAACTTTATTGTGCTGGATGCGGAAGAATGCGGCTTGTCCTCCAAAGTGATCAAGGGCGAATCCCATTACATCGCGGGAATCATAGGGAATGTGCCACATGCGGAAGAAGCGTACGGATACTCCTTTGAGAAGATGGTTCTTTACGCGGAATCCCTGGGACTGGGAACGACAATCATCGCCGGCACCTTCGACCGCAAGGCGTTTGAAAAAGAATTCGGGATTCAGGAAAACGAACGCATGTTCTGTGTAAGCCCGCTCGGATATCCTTCCGAAAAGATGTCGATCAATGAACGCGCGATGCGTTTAGGCGTCGGGGCGGATAAGCGCAAACCGTTTGAAGATCTCTTTTTCGAAAACGGCTTTAAAACCCCGTATAAGCCTCAAAACGGTTTGGTGAGGAATTCTCTGGAAGCTGTCCGTTTGGCGCCTTCAGCGGTAAATAAACAGCCTTGGCGTGTGATTTGCGATGAGAAGGGATTTCACTTCTATGAGAAAGATCCTGCGGCAAACGGACCGTTCGATATCCGCAAAATCGACCTTGGAATCGCGTTATGCCATTTCATGAGCGTATACGGCGGCACCCTGAAAATATCGGACCCGGGATACCGAACACTGGATAAGACGGAATATATCGCAACCGTCGTTTCTGCCTGAGCATTATTTATCAGGTATACAACGAAACCGTTGTATACTTTTTATATGAACGGAGGGAAGTTTATGAAAAAGAATTTAGGTGTTGTGCCGGCGGTATATCCGATGCCGGTATTGATGGTGGCGGCTTATGATGAAAATGACAAGGTCAACGTGATGAACGCGGCCTGGGGACAGATCTGCGACATGGATAAGATCATCTTATTCCTCGGGGAAGACCGCAAGACTTTGGCGAACATGAAAGTATCCAAGGCATTCACGGTGGCATTAGCCGACTCGGCGCATATCAAGGAAGCGGATTACTTCGGAATCGCATCCGGCAACAAGGTCACCGACAAGTTTGAACGCACCGGGCTTAAGGCAGTGCCAAGCGAGTTTGTGCACGCGCCGGTGATCGAAGAGTTCCCGGTCACGATGGAATGCGAACTGGCCGAAATCGTGAATACAGAAAATGTCTTCGGCATCGTAGGAAAAATCGTCAACGTGAAGGCGGATGAGGAAGTTCTGGATGAACGCGGAAAAGTCGATGTCACAAAGCTTCATGCGTTAATGTTCGACCAGTTCCGCAATGATTATTACACCACCGGCGAAAGGGCGGGAAAAGCCTGGAATGCCGGCAAGGATCTCTTAAAGAAATAATGACTGAAGAACCGGATCTCTCCGGTTTTTCTGTTTCAAACAGCGCATGCCGCATTCCGGGTAAAGGTTTCGGGATGATCCGATGTTTCATGCGCTGAAATAAACACGGCTGATGGGATGTTTTGTAACAAAGAATCCGCTTCTGTGATAAAATAATAAACAGAACTTATACAGGAGGAAAAAATCATTATGAGAAAAACAGCCGGATTTTTAAAAGTGTGCTACACGATCGTTTTGGTATTTGAAGTGCTGGCGGCAATACTCTGCGCGGGTCTTGAAGTATTCCTGCTGGCAGTCGGAAATCTTTCGGATTTAGCGGCCAAGGCGGGAAGCGCCATCACCATCAGCGGCGGTACCATGACCGCTGCGGAAATGGATGCGTTAAAACCGGTCATGGTGGCTGCAATCGGCATCGCGGTGGTAGGAATCATCCTGGCGATCCTCGGAACAATCAAGACCAGAAAGGCGTTGGGAGAAATCAAGGAAGAACGTCCGTTCAGCGAAGAAGCGACGAAATCCATCAAGGCAGCTGCGAACTTAGGTATTGCGGGCGGTGTCGTCGGGATCATCGGTGCGGTTGTTTTGGCAGTCATGGCGAAGAATCTGACTGTCAACGGATCTTCGGTTTCGAGCACGACTCTTTCCATGAATTTAACGTTTATCATTGATGCCGTAGAAAAATACATGTTCTACCACATCGCGAAATACGGACAGGGTTTGGAAAGGCATTAATCATTGCATAAACAAAGAAATCCCCGGGAACATCCCGGGGATTTTCATATGGCTTTATGCGATTACAGCTTGATTGCCGTTTCTCTTCCGGCAGCCGTTGCGGTAACAATGCGTCCGATCTTGTCCGCATCGCCGATCACATAGACCGGTTTACCTAAAGCTTTCAGTTCTTCCGCTAAGGAGTTTTCGGATACCGAACCCATCGCGGAGATGATCGTATCCACACCCTTGATGGTATGTTCCGCGCCGTCCTGTTCGTAAGTGACGGAATCCGCGGTGATCTTAGTAACCTTGGAGGAACAATGGATGTCGATCGGCTTGGTTAATAAGCGTGCCATGAGGTAATCACGGTTCGCGGTCGCATCTTTCATGTCGAGGTTTTCCAGCATTTCGATCAATGTGATCTTGCGTCCGCCGACAGCCAGATAGTTATGGCGCGGGGAAATGAATTCCGCGGTTTCGCATCCGACGGAGCCGCCGCCGATGACGACGCAGTTGAGTCCCGGATGAACCTTGCCGGAAATTACATCCCACGCGGAGACGACATTCGGATGACCGGATTCGGTTAAGAAACGCGGCATGGAGCACTTCGCGCCGGTCGCGACAATGATGCCGTCCGGGTTGAGCTCTTCGATCATTTCCTTGGTGGCGCGGGTGCACATGCGCACTTCAATATCCGACTTCTTGACTTCATGGATATACCATTTCAGACCGGCCGCCAGTTCCTGTTTGACCGGCGGGTAGGAAGCGATGATGAACTGGCCTCCCATATGGTCGGAAGCTTCAAATAAGACAACCTTGTGGCCTTTCTTGGATAAGGTCAAAGCGGCTTCCATGCCGGACGGGCCTGCGCCGATGACCGCGTAGGTCTTCTTTTCTTCTGCCGGTTGAATATCATTCAAGTGATAATCCTTGACGCCCGGGTTCATGGAGCATTCCATGCGGATGCCTTCCGCGGAGGATTCCAGGCATCTTAAGCAGCCGATGCAGTAACGGACATCGTCAAATCTTCCTTCACGGCACTTGTTGGGGAATTCCGGATCGCAGATCATCTGTCTTCCGATATAAACCATGTCCATCTTGTTTTCTTCGATCAGAAGATCCGCAACCCACGGTTCCTTGATGCGTCCGACGACGCCGAACGGCATATTGGTGTGTTCGCGGATGACATCGGTATAACGGGTGTTGAGGGCACGGAACTTACCGGTCGGCGGCAATAATGTGCCGACATCGTATAACGAACCGTTGGAGAAGTGGATGTAGTCGACACCGACTTTTTCCAGTTCACGGACGACGAATATGTTATCTTCTTCGTTGGTACCGCCTTCTTCCGCGTCGGTGGCGCTTAAGCGTACGGAGATCGGGAAATCTTCGCCGACTGCCTTGCGGACTGCCGTGCAGACTTCGACTAAGAAGCGGCTTCTTCCCATGATGGTTCCGCCGTATTCATCGGTGCGGTGGTTGACGACGGCGCTCAAGAAGGAACCTAATAAAGCGTGCGCGTGCGCTGCGTGGATTTCGATGGCATCGCAGCCGGCTTTTTGTGCGCGCAATGCCGCATCGCAATATAACTGAACATAATGTGCGATCTGTTCGTGGGTCATTTCGCTCGGGGTTTCCAACGGATTCCACACGTGAGCGATCGGGGTGGAAGATAACGGCATGCGGCCTTCATTCCAGGAACTGTTGGCGAACGGGCCGCCCTGGATCAGCTGAACCGAGAGCTTGCAGTCATAGGCGTGCAAGGCGTCTGCGAGTTTCTTGAAGCCCGGTAGGCACGTATCATCGAAGATACCTAAGATTAACGGATCATAGAGATGCTCCTTGTCGATTTCGGCAGCTTCCGTCGTGATCAAACCGATGCCTCCCTTAGCCATTTGGGTGTAGTACTCAATGATCTGGTCGGTCATGGTGTGGTCAAGGTTGATGTAGTTGGTCTTCATAGGAGGTAAGAAGATCCGGTTCTTGACGGTCATGCCTCTGAATGTGATCGGTGAAAAAAGATGCGGATACAATTCTGACATAGATGGGTTTTCTCCTTTCAAATTATGTGTTTTTAGCCCATTGGTAAATTGTTCATTACCAAATCTAACTATAAAAAACAAGTTTGATTTCCGTCAATAAAGACGGGAATGATTGGAAAGGTTTTCATGTGAGAATGATTATCGGAAATTACAGAGCTGATCATGAAGTTTTGAAACGGATACCTCAATATACGAAAAAGATAAAAAACACGCAATGATTGACACCGTATATGACGCCAAATAGAATGACTTAGGAAATAATGGCCGTGTTCCCAAGCGATATAATCAATTACTAACGTTATGGAGGAAAGTAATTATGAAAACAATTGAGTATTATATGAGTCTTCCGTACCGCGTGGAACTTGTCCCGGATTTGGAAGAAGGAGGATATGCTGCAGGATATCCTGAATTGCCCGGCTGTCTTACGGTTGGGGATACGCGGGAGGAAGCATTATCAAATGCGGATGATGCGAAGCGTGCTTGGATCATGGCAGCGCTTGAAGAAGGAACGGATATTCCTGAACCGGTTTCTGTTGAAAAGTACTCCGGGCAGTTTAAACTGCGCATTCCGAAAAGCCTGCACAAAAAACTGGCAGACTGCGCAAAAAGGGAAGGCATAAGTATGAACCAGTATTGCTTGTACCTTTTGTCAAAAAACTGAGAAATACCGGGATACAAACAATAAACACGGCGGAGTGTCTTAGCTGCTCTGCCGTGTTTTCTGATGCTCTTTTATATGCTGTCTTCTCTGAGCATTCTTATTGTAACAGTGTTTTTCGTTTGTTTAAACTAAATAAAAAATGCCGTATGAGAACCCCACGGCACGGAAAGGTTTAATACCTGGAAGAACGGTGATTTCTGAAACAGAAGTCACCTCTGCGGTTATGACCGCCTCGAAGAGCGTGAGGATTATACCAATCACGGCCACGCCATGAACCTCTTGGTTCACCGATGTCAGAATCATTTGCGTAGGACATCATCTTAAAAAGTACCCATATAGCAAGCAGTGTCAGCATGAAGGTCACCTCCTTTATGAGTTCATCATACAGGAGAAACAGTGGAAAAGGACGCGACAGAAAAGGGGGAGTGTAGCGGGAATGTTTTTGTGCCAAGTCACATGTTATGCTTAAATAGTAGTTTTATATTTGGAGAGGAAAAATATGATTATGTCCTAGCAAATCACTATTCAGATAACAGTTTAGTTTATTCACAAAATGATATAATGACATTATCAGCAAGAAAGGGGGATAATAATGGATTTGTTTCAAATTGTCGGCGATGATTTTTTTAAGCCACTCACAAGCATATATAAATCCATATACCTCCGGTGCTTGAAAATTGTTTATGAGTCCTATAGAACGGAGTTGTCTTACGGAATTGACAGAGAATTGTTAATACAAAAACTGACTTATTATTTTGATGATTTGAGTATCGCGGATATTCAATTTGAAGATGCGGACGATGTAATTACAGATTCCAAAAATAAAGCCAGTACCTTTCTAAGAAAACTAAAGGATTATGGTTGGGTTGAGTATGAAATTGGGCCTGATCAAAGAGCAAAAGTGAATATGCCCAATCATGTTGTGACAATCTTACGAAGCTTTGAGAATATAGAATCCGGTAAAGAAACAGAATATCAGAGTGAAATCTCCGCTATTTACTCTTTGCTGACAAATCCGGATCTTCTTAGAAATCCATATCCGCAAGTTATTAAACCTGTTTATGATAGAACAGTTGATCTTTTTACTGCCCTGAAACTTCTTAATTCCAGTATTAAAAAATACATAGACGAGCTTACTGCAGACAAAACCGCGGAAGAAATCATAACGGATTATTTTGTTTATGCAGAAAATATCGGATCAAAAGCGTATCATCGCTTAAATACGAGCGATAATGTTTCAAGATTCAGAAATATGATATTATCGAAACTTAATGATATACGTGTGAACCCGGATATCTTTGAACGCGTTGTCTGGGGATATCAGACCGTTGAATCAATACCTGATATTGACAGTGCCAGGGATCAGACAAGAAAAATGATTAACGACATCATGGATTATTTCAACTCGTATGATGATCTGGCGGAAGAAATACGGAAAAAGCATAGCAGATATCTCGGTAATACTGTTCGGCGTGCAAGATTTCTTCTCATGAATACGAATAATACAGAAGGAAAAATCAGTACAATTCTTCAGTATATGGCAGAGCAACTTAATCAAGATGAAATATCTCATCTGGATGAAGATGCTCCGGAAGAAATCTGTTCACTGTTCAATGTTTTCTCCCAGGGCTTCATCAGTGAGGAATCAATCAAGTCAATGCCGGTATCAAAGAGAATTACGGATGTGGAAGAAATCTTCTCTCCTCTTTCACTGTCTGATGAAGAAAGAAAAGCTATCAGGCAATCTGTCTCTGAGAAAAATAAGAACCGTTTCACCAAGAAGAGTATCAATGCTTATGTAAAGGAAATGCTGCACGGGAGTGATCGAATGCTCGCATCAACAATCGATGTTCGCAGCAGGCGCGATATGATTCGTCTTATTCTCATCAGCCTGTATGGCCAGGTAAGCAAATCGGAATATGAAGTGAGACGAACTGATAAAATCATTCGCAAGCAAGGGTTTACATACAACGATTTTGAGATAAGGAGGCGGAAAAAATGATGGATTTACAAGATTTTTTGGGGGATGTTTCATTAGATAAATTCCGCTCGACCATCAATAAACTTCTGAATGAGTGTTTTATCCTCAAAGGAGTAAGTGATACAGCGGGCGATTATCGCCTTATTATGGCAAACCGGAAAACTTTTGAAACAGTTCTGGATCTTCTCGGATACGATTTGATTGTTCGGGACGATTTAGGCATTATTACGGTTAACAATCCCTACGGAACCGGAAGGATTCACTTCTCAAAACTCGAGAGTATTTTGGCTCTGATATTAAGGCTTCTTTATATCGAAAAAATGAAGGAATTGTCGCAGTCAAAAGAAATAGTTGTATATCTGGAAGAGATTTATGAAAAATATGACATGTTGAAATTGGGCAGGCTGGGTAAAATTCAGATGCTTAATGCTTTGCGTGCATTTAAACGAGTAAATTTGATTCAGAACTTAGACCGTCTTGACACGGGAAATATGGATCTCAGAATTCAAATATATCCGTCGATTTTGCTCGCAATAACAGCAGGCAGCCTTGACGAAGCTTATAAGATGGCTCAGGAAAAACTGAACGAGTTCAGCAGAGGAGGTGAAGACGGTGACGGAGATGATGAACAGTCAAATGAAGAAATTGACTAAAATTAGGCTAATAAATTGGCACTATTTTACTGATGAAACAATTGATGTACGCGGTTCTGTTTTATTCAGCGGAGAAAATGCCTCCGGGAAATCCACTATTCTTGATGCGATTCAACTCGTTTTGACCACTAATTCTACCCGGTTTAATCCTGCTGCCAACGAGAGAAGCAAAAGAAAACTTAACGGATACGTCCGCTGTAAAACGGGCGAAGAAGGGAATACATATATTCGCAATACTGGTGCCGTCATCTCCTATGTTGCACTTGAGTTTTATGAAGAAAGCAAGAACAACTATTTTGTTATCGGAGTAAAACTGGATTCGCCCGATGTTGAATCAGAAATTATAAAAAAATGGTTCACGGTGGAAGGACCTATGGGCTCTTTATCTTTTGTCGTAAACGGAAAACCGGCAATGGACAAAGAATTCACGCAAAACGGGAAGCGTGTTCAGTTTGAAACACAGGTCAGCCGTGCAAAAGAGAATTTTAAGGTTCGATTAGGTAGGTTAGATGATAACTTTGGTGAAATGATTATCAAATCCATGGCATTCCGCCCGATGGATAAAGTAAAAGATTTCATTAATAACTTTATCCTTCCAAAAAATGTTATTCACACAGAGACTTTACAGGAAAATATACGCAATTTAAGGGAATTGCAAAATCTGATCAATGATGTAAAGAAGCAAATCGGTCAGCTGCACGCAATTCTAGGCAAAGCGGATGAAATCGAACAAAAGGAATATGACATCCGAGTAATCGATATCTTGATAAAGATAGCTAAATTAGAAGATTTGAAACAAAAGGTGGGAAGCTTAAAACAAAAGATTTCTTCAGACCAAGCAGCTCTAAACAACCATCGGCAGAAGCATACTCAATTACTGGAAGAACTTAACAGTGCCCGTAATAAAGAAAAGGAATTGGAATTTGCGCTTTCCACCAATGAATGCGGGCGGATGATTGAAAAACTAAAAGAAAATGTCAGAGCACTCAATGTAGAGTTGGGTAAAGCGGAAAATGATGTATCAGACTATAAAACGCAATTGAGATGCTTGTCGGAAGCGTTGGATAGTATTAATTCCGACAGAATAAGTGTAAATATTCTGAAGTCTTTAAATTACTCTTCGGAAGAAAAAATTGACGCTCTTGAAAAGATGAAAACTTCTTTACTGGATTCGAAAAAAGCTGCGTATACTTCTGGATCCCAAGCACAAATCCGGGAGGATTCTTTAAGTAAGCAGGCAAGAGAACTTGAGAATAAAATCTCTGAATTAAGGAAGAATCGACTTGTTTATAACGATAATACCACTACATTATTGAAAGCAATCAATGAGGAATTTGCTGCGAGAAGAATTGACTCTCATGCCAGAGTATTTGCGGATTTGCTGGAAATTGAACTTCCCGAGTGGCAGATGGCTGTAGAAGGATATTTAAATACACAAAGATTTCATATCATCGTGAACCCTGAATACTACGATATAGCTTCTTCAGTATATGATCGGTTAAAAAAGAGCATTCACACGGTCGGGTTAGTGAATACAGAAAAACTAATAAAAGAAAAAACTGAAGATATTTCGGGCACGTTGGCAGAAGCGGTTTCCTCAGAAAACAGATATGCGAGAGCCTATGCCAATTATGTACTTGGCAGAGTTATCCGCTGTGATACTGTTCTTGAATTAAAACAACACCAAACCGCCATTACAAAGACATGTATGAAGTATCAGGGGCATGTTCTTTCAAAGATTAACGAGTCAATCTACAGAGATCCGTTCATTGGTAAAGCAGCGCATCAAATTCAACTTCAGAATGCTGAACATGAACTTGATGAAATTCGCAAGGAACTGGAAACCATTGCGACAGCAAAGAAAAAATATCAGGTAATAATTGATGCTGTTGAGAGATGTAATTTCGATCGGATTGCTTCACTGGTTTCATCTCAGGAAGAAAGACTGAAGATAAAAGCAAGGCTTGAAAAAGAAGAAAAGGACTTGGAGGAAGCCAGGAACAATCCGTCTTTTGTAGATCTTAGTTTGAGACTGTCTTCTGCTGAAACGGCTGTGAAGGAGTTGCAGCAAAAGGTGGATCAGATAAAAAATGACATCTCCAAAAAAGAATTTGAGATATCTTCGGAACAGAGGGATTGTCATACATATACTGACGCCGCGGAATCGGATCAATCTGAGATTGACAGAATCGCCGGTTTGGAACACTCGGCATACAGCGATGCATTCAATCGGTATCAGGAGAATGTACGAACAAAGGATTCTCAAACAATTGCAGATAATTACAGTCCGCGCCGACAGACTTTACAAAATCAAAGAGACAGAATTGAAAAAGATATGATTGCGTTGCAGGCGAGGTTTAAAGATGGCGATTATGGCGAGGGAATGGAGGTCATAGAGAGTTATCGGAGTGATTTAAACAAATTGGAGAAATCCGATTTAGTCTCCTACGAGGATAAGCTCACAACAATTCAGCAGGAATGTGAAATAGAATTCAGGGAAAACTTCCTGGCTAAACTTAGGGAAAACATCGAAAAAGCAGAAATGACTTTTTCCCAGTTAAACAGGTCTCTGAAAGGTATTTACTATGGCAGTGACTCCTATAAATTTGAGTTATCAGCTAACAAACAGAAGCAGAGTTTGTATGACATGATAACTTCGGATGTGAATGTTGCAGGAGAAAACCTCTTTTCATCATCTTTTGAAGAAAAATATCACGAAGAAATGGAGGATCTGTTCTCTAAACTGACGGATGAAAATCTCAATGATACAAGCACTGTTGATGAATTGACAGATTATCGTTCCTACTTGGACTATGATATTCAGGTGATTTCTAAAGAGGGAAGAATACAGAAGTTTTCTAAAACATATGCAGAAAAAAGCGGAGGTGAAACGCAGACACCTTACTATGTTGCGATTGCAGCATCCTTTTCGCAGATGTATAGCGGAAGAGAAACTGCAAGAATTATTATGTTGGATGAAGCTTTCAACAATATGGATGAAGACCGCATTGCCAGTATGATGGAGTTCTTCAAAAAAGAGAATTTCCAAGTAATATTAGCAGCTCCGTCGGCCCGTATGGATATTATTGGTGAATATGTAGATTCTGTATATTTGACGATTCGTCATGGAGACACGAGTATAGTTGAGGAGTATTTCTATGAGGAAATATAGGAATTTGATCCTTGAAAAACTGCTTGATAAATATGAATCGAGCAGAAGCTTCATTGGGGCAAACGCAGTGAATCAATCGTTTAAAATTGAACTTTCAAAGGAGTTTCCTGAATACAACGATGATTCAAATATTCGTGAAATACAACAAATTAATGAGATAGTCTGCGATTTGGAGAATGCGGGGTTGGTTTCTGCTGTCAGGAGAAAAAACGGACTTCTGCGTGCTGTTAAACTGAATGTTAACAGATTGGAAGACTGTTATTTTGAAGTGAAAAGAAAACCAAAAAAGGAAACAAACACCGAATTGTTGGAATTACTAAATGGTTACCGCGAGGGGAATGATATTGTAAACGAATTCGCGAGAGACCAAATTGAAAGGATTGAAAATAACAAAAAACCGGCGCACTTCAAAGATGATATCAGGGATTATTCCAATCTCCTTATGACTTTGGAAAAGGTAACGAAAGTCGAGGAAGAGACCTTCGTTCGAGACTTTTCTATCCGCGTATTAGGTGATTCCAAATCATTTGAGAAGATGAAATCCACTGTAATTTCGATTCTCGATCAATATGGCGATTTTCCGGATCGTGAATCTATTTTGCAGGATTTAAATATCATAAAGAACCCTGGGCATGTTTTCTTTAAAGGAAATGGAATCATTCAGATTAATAATCAAATCATTGATTTGAATTTCATCCAGGGAGATGTAGGAATTTCTTCATCTTTACTCTCAAGCATAAAGAGAATAGAAGTGTCCGGTAAATCGGTGGTAACGATTGAAAATCTAACAACTTTCAACACTTACCAGCCGAAACAGGAATTTGTTATCTACCTGGGTGGCTATCATAATACTTTACGAAGAAATTTTATAAAGCTTCTATATAGTCAGAATCCATGTGCTGATTATTATCACTATGGAGATATAGATGCCGGAGGATTTAATATTCTATTGCACTTACGCGAAAAGACGGGGGTGCAGTTTAAACCGATGCATATGGATGTTGAAACTCTCTCCAAATACAGAGAAAGCACAAAGCCGTTGACTGAGAGTGATATCAGAAGACTTAAAAATCTATATGGCGGAGAGTTTGATGAAACCATCTCATATATGCTTGAGAACAACTGTAAGCTTGAACAGGAAGCGTTGGATTCATAAATGATAAATGATAATCAAATGATCTATATGTATTACTCCGCAATCATATTCATGGTCTGGTAGTTGTGTACCAATGTATTCATCGTGGGTTGACCACTTAAAAAAACTTTTACCGTCCTTCTCAGGTGCAAAACTCATTAAACACAAGAATAGAGTTCAACAATACATCGATTTATATCGAAGCAAAATTAAGGAAGAAGAAATAGCGGAGATTCTAAAAGGATGATATGCGGAAGGCTTTTTGCTAAACTATCTATTTAGATTATAATTATTGTATAGAATTAAGGGGGTTATATGCAGAGCTTAGAGGAAATATACCATAATCTCACAGGTGTTTCTTTACATGAACAACGTGATATCTGGGATGAACGCGGAAAAGGGTATTATGGAGAATACCTGGTTTTTGAAGCATTGTTTGAACATCTCAACGATGATTCTAAGATCCTGATGAATGTTGAAATACCGGCAGGGGCTAACAGCACGACAGAAATCGATCTTCTTTTAATTCATGAGACAGGATTGTATTGCTTTGAAATGAAACATTATAAAGGTGATATATTCTGTAACTTTGATCAAGAAAACTGGGTTCAGGCATTCAGGACTTCTAAGAATAATGCATTTTACAATCCAGTGCGGCAAAACAACTATCATAGAGCAGCATTGAGAAAGATGTTCCCTCAAGTGCCGGTGTATTCCTATGTCGTTTTTACAAATCAACAAGTAGTTCTGCATGACGGGAATAGAGGTGTTTTCGAAAAGACAGTAGTGGATGAATCAACTGTATGTACTTTAGATTGGCTGAGTTTTAATATCGGAGCTGAAATGAATGGCAGGGAGCCGTTTCTTTCAACAAAAGAAATTAATGAGGCTTTTAGTAAGCTGGAGGGTTTTTCCAAGAACAATGAGATTGTCGAAACATCCGGCGATGAAATGTCTTTCTCTGATTTCGTCAGCGCAATCAAGTCATCAAATATCAAACGTGTGCAGGAACAAATCGACCGGAGTGAAGAAGAACTTCAGCGTGCAAAAAAAGAATATGAAAAGAAAGCTCAAGAAGCAGAAAGAAATGTTCAAAATGCGCGGAAAAGCAGAACAATTGCGATTTTGTTGTCAGTGCTTATTTGTATTGCATCTTGTTTTGCCGTATTGATACTTCCTCAAGAACGGATTGCTGAAGTTGAAAACAAGTACCAGGATTTTTTTTCTAAGTTTGATGACGCAAAAGCGAGTTACGAAGGAATTGATACTTCTGGGCTTCTGGCTGTGTCAGATGTAATGATTCGTAATTCCGATTTTTCTAATGCTGTAACAGTATCTTTTACCGTTACTGGAACCGGAAAAGATTATTTTTTAGGGCTGACCGCAGATTCCCGGTTAATTCTTCGGAAGAAAGACGGAACTGTTAAAGAGGCGGATATATATACTGATACAATTGATTCATTAATGATATTGCGAAGTAACGCATGGCTGTATAAGTTTTATGACAGGGGATTCCCCAGCTGTACAATAACGGTCAAAGGTATTCCCGGAATTAATCCGGAGAAAATTGAATATATGAAGCTGACAAATTTGTCTTTGTATAGTATTTCTAGCCCCAATGACAGTATTGCAGAGGGAATAAATTTGGAATTGTTTGACAAATGATGAATTGGGTCACGTGTTATTATACATAAGAAGGGAACAAGAATATGCCAAAGAAGAATGATACACTTTCAAATGCCAAAGAGAAAAAAAGCGATGAGTTTTATACTCAATACGAGGATATACAAAGGGAGATCAACGCCTATTTAGAGTACAATCCAGATACTTTTAGGGATAAAACCGTATTACTTCCTTGTGATGATCCTGAATGGAGCAATTTCACACGCTTCTTTGCTCAGAATTTTGAAATGCTCGGACTAAAAAAGCTTATTAGCACGAGCTATGCAACAGAGAGTAAAATGGCACATGAATCCGTCCAGCTCTCCATATTTGATTTTCTGACTGATTACGAAACAAGTTCCCCCCAATATGATGAAACTCTTTCACCCGTTAGGGGTAAAATCTTTACGCTGACAAGACGAAACAAGAAAATTGATATAAACGATCTGCAGTGGAAATATCTTGAAGGCGATGGTGATTTCAGAAGTAAGGAAGTGACCCGTTTGCGCGATGAGGCGGATATAATTGTTACCAATCCCCCGTTCTCTCTTTTCCGAGAATTCCTTGCATGGATTATGGAAGCTGAGAAGAAGTTCCTAATAATCGGAAATGTAAACTGCATTTCGTACAAGGAAGTATTTCCGCTTATAAAAAACAACAAGATATGGACGGGGTGCCGTTTTAACGAGCGTGTCAATGGGAAGATCATGACCTTCCGTGTTCCTGACAGCTATCCCTTGACTGGTACAGAATTGTTCGTAGGCGCTGATGGGAAAAAGTATATCAGCGTCGCGGGAACGGGATGGTTTACGAATTTGGATCACGGTCGAAGACATCAACCAATTTCCTTAATGACAATGGCTGATA
>CACYEP010000051.1 GCA_902773425.1 uncultured Erysipelotrichaceae bacterium
ATAAGGGCACTGCGGGTGTAGTTCAATGGCAGAACATCAGCTTCCCAAGCTGAATACGCGGGTTCGATTCCCGTCACCCGCTCCATCTGAAGCAAAGAAAGACATGCAATGTCTTTTTTTGTGCCTTTCTCTATGTGCAAGCACTTGCGAAAAAGCCTGTTTTTACGTTATGATGACCTATAGGTATTCTTTATTATATAAGCATAAATACACATCCGGGTTTTGATGATCAAAGCGTCCGAAAAAGCAAAACATCTGAATCTATTGGGGGTCTTTTTATGAAAAATGACAGCAAAAATCCATCCGTCAGAACAAAGCGCAAAGAGCGGAATGCGAACACTTATTTTTTCCTGAAGCTTTCCATCAATCTGATCCTGATCATATTGGGAGCCACTTTGATCGGCGTCATTCTTCATGGGGTACAAACGAAAACTGCCCTAGACAAGCAGCGGCAAAACAACCGGCACGCGCTGGAGGAAGTCGTTACGATCCTGGAGCGGAATTCGGAAAACGCCGACCTTTTATCCTCGATTTATCATGAAGGAAACCGTACCACCCTCGACAACATCGAATTGGTGTTCTCGGAAGGTCTTTTCGAATCGATTATGGGGAATGACGGCACGGTCCGGGAGGAAATCTTCACCGAATTAAGCGCCGGAGCCGGAATCAAGTACCTGTATCTTTTATCACCGGACGGCACGGTCGCTGCGTGCTCCGATTCTTCCCTGATCGGTGTGAACCCCGCGGCTACAGCCCATATGACCCAGGAAAACCTGAACCGCATCTTAGCCTTCTGTATTGATGAACAGGGGAACTACTCCCCGGTTTACGTACAAAACCGTTTCGGCTCCTACTACTTCTACTCAAAGCCGTATTCCTACAACGGAGAGACTTATGTGCTGGCAGTCGGCGCGGATTCCTCGGTTTTGGATATTCAAATCGAGTCACTGAGGGATACCTCCACGGTGTTGAGCCGGATGTCGGTCATCAACGACGGATTCTTATTCGCTGTAGACCGCGAAAGCAGCCTGTTCCTGTACTATAAAAACGGGGATGATCTTCTGACCGGCCAAAACGCCTTCGAATTGGGCCTTTCCAAACGCATTCTTCAGGACGGATACAACGGAATCGAAACCATCCGCGGGGAAAGATACTACTGTTCCGCGCAGGACTTCGGAGATGTTTCCATCGTTGTGGCCGCGTCCGGAACCAAAGCTATTTTCTCCCATGATAAATATGTGCTGTTCTGGTCCATTGCCGGATTCAGCATTGTTATGATTTTATGCCTTGTGTATGCCGTAATCGTACGCAATGACTTCGTAAGACGCGAAGTTGAAATCGACCGGATCGTGCTGCGCAAGGACTCAGACAACCCGATCTATTTCAACAAGTCTGTATTCCGGAAAGTATTCCCGCTGATGCTGCTGGGAATCCTCGCCGTGTACGGAATCTCTTTCTATGCCCAAACATTGCTTGAAATCACGGAAGGCATTGAGAAATCCGATGTGGTTCTTAAAGAAATCACCGGCAGATATGAAGAAAACCTTGACAGCCGGAAAATCATCGAAGATTACTACGAAAGCCGCTTCTTTTCCACAGCGCGCCTGATTACCTTTATTGCCGAAGAAAAGCCGGAAATCCTGAATGCGGATTCGGACCGTTTCCACAGCACTTACGACGAAAACGGGAACCGTGTATACGTTTTGGATGATGAAGGAAATCATTTGAAATCCGTTGCGAATTCGCCGCTGCTGCAGGAAATCTGCGACAAAAACCGCATCGATGCGATTTATCTCTTCGATGAAGACGGGCGTACGATAGCCACAAATACTTCCAATTGGTTCTTTACTCTGAGTTCCGACGCGAACGGACAATCCTACCCGTTCCGTCAGATTCTCGAAGGGAAAACCGACAGTTTACTGCAATCCGTCATGACGGATGATTTAGGCGAAGAAGCGCAGTTTGTCGGTGTGCTTTTCCACTACTATACAACCGTTGATTCCGAAGGAAATACCGTCTATGTCTCGAGATATGCCTTCGAAGAAGCAGCGGCAGCGGAAGGCACGCAGGGCGGAAGAACGGCCGGAGGAATCACCAAGCACAGTTCTCTTCTCCAGATTGAACTGGATGAGGATTTAGCCGGACAGATCCTGGCGCCTACCGATGCAGCATCGATTCTTTCCACGGAAATGCTGGACGGCGGAGCTGTAATCATGTTTGATGCGACTCCCGACCATCTCTGTGTATATTCCCCGGTCGAAGCCAGCATCGGAAGAACCGCGGCGGATCTCGGTGTTTCTTCCAAGGCATTCTCGGGAATCTCCGATTTCTACGGATTCAGCCGGATCAACGGAACCATGTACTTCCAATTCTACCGGTACCTGAACGATTACTACTTTGCCACCGCCATTCCGCAAAGCAGCATGTATGTAACCCGCTCCGGCATGGCGTTCTTTACCGCCGGCGTCTGCATGATTTCTATTCTGATTCTGCTTTTGACGGTTACGCTTACCAACAAGGAAGAAGAAATGCTGTACGAAACCATGAGCGATGACCACACAAAAAACCGTCTGAACTCGGCGATCTACAACATCATCCTTCCTTCCGGACGTTCTGCCAGCACCACCCGGGCGCAGGCACGCTGGGATAACCGCCGGATTCCATGGAATGAACGCACTCCCGAATTAAAGCTAGCACTGATGATTGAAGTCATCCTGTTTGTTCTGTTCATCTACTTATTATTGGCGGCGACCGGCGTTGTCAACGATTTCCGTGAGAACTCCATCTTCCGGTACATCCTGAGCGGAGCCTGGGACCGTTCCCCGAATATCTTTGCGTTCAGCGCGTGCGGCTTGGTTCTGGCAGCCGCAATCATCGTGCTTGAACTGTTCAAGATTCCGGTGCGCTTAAGCACGGCATTGTTAGGAACCCGCGGCGAAACCATCGGTCACCTTCTGTTGTCCGTTCTTAAATACGGCGGCGTGCTCGGTTCGCTGTTCTATTGCCTGTACCTGGTGGGAATTGATTCCGCAAGTCTTCTCGCCAGTGCCGGAATCCTGTCTCTGGTAATCGGCCTCGGCGCGCAGAGTCTTATTCAGGATATCCTTGCCGGAATCTTCATCGTCTTCGAGGGAGAATTCCGTGTCGGTGATATCGTTACGATCAGCGACTTCCGCGGTACTGTCATGGACATCGGTTTAAGAACTACCAAAATCATGGCACCGGACGGCAACATCAAGATTTTCAACAACAGCAACATCTCCGGCGTCTTAAACATGACCAAGGAGACTTCGGTCGCATCCGCTACCATCAGTTTCGAATACGGCCAGGATGTTGATTACGTGGAAGCCGTGCTCGCGAGAGAACTTCCGCTTCTGAAAGAAAAGAACGATAAAATCCTTGACGGCCCGACATATCTCGGTCTTACATTGCTGGGAGACAGCGGTGTTTCCCTGACGATCATTGCGAAGTGCACCGAACAGAATGTCCGCGGAATGAACCGCTATCTGAACAAGGAACTCCTGAAGATCTTCTACCGCAACGGTATCAACGTTCCGTTCCCGAATGTTACGGTTTCGCAATTGGATACTTCCGGAAGAAAGACCGTTGACGATCTTCCGAAAGAAGAAAAGGAGGATAAGTAATCATGAAAAAGACATCATTCATTCTTGTCTTATGCGCGTTATTGATGATATGCGGATGTTCTTCCGGTCCCCAAAAAGGTGAAGAAACACCGGAGCCGGAAACCAAAGTTGTGCGCCTTGCCCTGAACCCGAGCGGTCACATCCTGAACTCCATCGCGGAAGATCAGGGATATCTCAGGGATGAAGGCATCACGGTGGAATATGTTCATGCTACTACCGACGGCGAGGTCTTCGAAGGAATCCGAAACGGAACCATCGATGTCGCGTCAAATTCCGGGACCAACCTTCCCTTGCAGGAAATCGCTTCGGGATTGGATCTGACCATCTTCGGCGGATATCTTATTACCGGCTGCATGCCTGTGTTATCCAGAGTGGAAACCGAATGGCACGGAATCGAAGATCTGATCGGCAAGACCATGGCTTGCGAACCGAACCTCTACGCGATTACCGGACCGTTATTGGACATGGGATATGATCCGATCAAACAGATTCAGTGGTACGAAACCGATTCCCAGGAAGAACGGATTGAGGCAGTCAAAAACGGTGACGCGGATTTCGCGTTAGTCGGAACTTCCCTGAACTATGCGGTCTTAACCGATCCGGAAATCAAAGTTCTGACATATGCCGCGGATATCCTTCCCGGGTATTCCTGCTGCAGAGTGGAGGCATTATCCTCCTGGGTCAATGAAAATCCGAACACCGTCAAGGCGCTTCTGCGGGCGTGGATCCGGGCCATGGCATACTACGACACTCACCATGATGAAGCGATTGCCTTATTACAGAAACAGACCGGCATGACCGAAGAATTCATCCGTTCCTATTTCGATAATCCGCGCTTCGCGTTAAACATTGACCCGATGAAACAGGCAGTGGAACGCGCATGGGATTACATGGAACGGCTGGGATTACTGGGCGCCGACTCCGCCGGGATGAGCATCGATGATCACATCAATGTGAATCTGTATAAGGAAGCTTTGGATGAATGCCAGGAAAAATACGGGAATGAAAACCCGAAATTCTACGAAAAACTCCAATCTACCTTTGCCCGGAATGATGATTAATACGCAAAACGGAACCTTCAAACAGGTTCCGTTTTTTTATGATTTTACAAACTTGTGAATTTGTTCAGCACCAAACTCCCGTAATTCCGTTATCATATAGTTGTAGAGAACGGAGGCAAGTCTATGTTTACCGGGTTTGATTTTCTTCAAAAGATATTTCCGATTATGTTCATCACCGTATTCTTTATCATCATCTTCGTATTCATTTTCACTTTCGTACGGATCATGCGGCAAAGATTATCGGACAACCGTTCTCCCGTATTAACGGTGGACGCTGCGGTTACCGGCAAACGGGAAGACTTCTCGGTTCATCATCACGGAAATTCCAACATGCACATGCACAGTTCCACCGATTACTATGTCACCTTCCAGGTAGAAAGCGGCGACCGTATGGAATTTTCGGTAAGCGGTCATGAATACGGAATCCTTTCGGAAGGAGACACAGGAAAACTAACCTTCCAAGGCTCCAGATACCTATCGTTCGAACGTAATTAGTTTGTATATATAAATCTCCCCTGCGGGCATCTTTAGATGCCCTTTTAATATCCGTAAAAAGACCGGTTGCGGTTAAGCGCGTACATTGTCAAAAACACTGACATCCCTTCCGAACCGATAATTGCGAACCATATGCCTTCCATTCCCCAAAAATACGGGAAAAGATATACGCAGATGATTTGGAACACAAAGGTACGGAAGAACGAGATAATCGCGGAGATTTTCCCGTTTCCGAGCGCCGTAAAGAATGAGGATCCGAAGATATTGATTCCCATAATCAAAAACGCGAATACGAAGATCCTGAACGCATGGGTCGTCATTTTCATTAAGCCTTCATCATAGCCGACAAAGATTCCGGATAGGACCGGAGCCGCCGCGAACGCAATCAGAGTCATCGCGAGCCCCATAACAATCATGATGCGGATACTCTTTTCATACAGACTGTGCAGTTCGTCACGGTTTTTCGCACCGTAATGAAATCCGGTAATCGGCGCCGTTCCGATAGCAAACCCGATGAATACCGCCGCGAAGATAAAGTTGATATACATGATGACTCCGTACGCGGATACTCCGTCCGGTCCGGCATATTTCATCAATTGAAGGTTGTAGATCATATTCACCAGGGACAAAGAAATATTGGTGACAAACTCAGAAGATCCGTTGACCACGGTTTTCCATATCATCTTCCAATCCGGAGCCGCAAATCTGAAACGCAGATTGCTGGACTGCGGAAGGAAGAAATATACCACCGGGATCACTGCGCCGACGCATTGACTGAAAATCGTAGCGAAAGCCGCTCCCTCAACCCCGAAGGAAAGGACTCCGACCAGAAGATAATCCAGGAACATATTTGTAACACCCGCAAGAACGGTCACAAACAAGCCCATCTTTGGTTTTCCCGCGGTGACAAAATACGACTGGAAAAGATTCTGGATCATGAACGGAACCAGACCGATCAGATTGATCCGGCCGTACCGGACGCAATACGGAAGCATTTGTGCATCCGCACCCATCCATACGCAGACTTTTTCAAGAAACAGCGATGCCAGAACAGCCATCACGATGCCGCATCCGAACAGCACATAGGTCACCGTCGTGAAGCTCTCGTTTGCGCGTTCCTTTCTGCCCTCACCGAGATACCGGGAGGTAATGGCGCTTCCGCCGGTTCCGAACATGAAACCGACCGCGGCCAATACCATCGGAAACGGAAGATAAAGATTAACGGCGGCAAACGGTATTTTCCCGACATAGTTCGAGATGAAAATACCGTCGACAATTCCGTAAATCGAAATAAACACCATCATCGCAATCGACGGAACGGCGAACCGTAAAAGACGTTTTGTGTCAAAGTGATCTGAAAGCTGAATCTTCATAAATCATAACCCGTATGAACCTATATATACCCTTTGCTCACAAAAGATTCAAGTCTTTGAGGCATGAAAAAAGCGTGTTCACGGCTGAACACGCTTACAAGTTACAGACACTTGCGGATCAATTCGGTAAGTTCTTCTTCCGTCGGAACTCTCGGATGACGGGAGAGGTCTCCCTTGTAGTTATAGAATGCCGTATGGACGACTTCGGGGATCTTTTCCTCAGTCATTCCGTATTTCCTCATGGTCATCTTTTCTCCCGCAATCTTCGTGAACAGATTGTCCAGGATATCCGGCAATGCATTTGCCTGCGCTTCTTCCGGCAAAGATTTCAGCGACGGGTCGAACATGCAGGCAACTTCCGCGAACTTCTTTTGTCCGTACGGCAAAGTCCAGCGGATTACTTCCGGCATGCAGACGGCGATACTTCCTCCGTGCGGGGCATCCGTAACACCGCTCAATGCCTGCCCGATTCCGTGCGGAAGCGTTGTAGCCGAATGAGTAATGGACAAACCGCCCAGCGTACTGCACATCGCCATCTTTTCTCTGGCTTCCACATCGGTTCCGTCTTCGCATGCACGTTCAATGCTTTCGATAAAGAGCTTCATTCCCTGCAAAGAGAACATCTCCGAGAACGGATTTGCCTTGGTTCCGATATACGATTCGAAACAATGCGCGAACGCATCAATTCCCGTTAACGCAGTCGTCTTGCGAGGTACCGATACGGTCAGATCCGGGTCGACAAGGGACCTGGTCGGAAAGTTCAAATCGGTCTTGATCGTACTTTTCGCATGCGTGATATGATCGGTGATGACCGAGTAACGGGTCGCTTCCGATCCGGTGCCGGAAGTTGTCGGAATCGCAATCAGCGGCAATAACGGTTCCGTGATTTCACGCGGAGTTTCCCCGATGCGCCTTGCGTAATCCCATGCGCCGCCTCCGTTGGTCGCAACAATATTGATTGCCTTTGCGGTATCCAATGCGGATCCGCCTCCGATTGCAACGATTGAATTTGCGCCGAAATCACGGCACAATAGCGCGCCGTCATCAATATCATTATCCCGCGGATTCGGCTGGATCCTGGTATAGAATTCCAGCTCAAATCCTTCCAGAAGGCCAATGATCCGGTCTTTTAGCGGATGGTTCGCAAAGAACGCATCCATAACTACGAACACTTTATTTCCATAGGGACGGACGATATCCGGCAAAGTATTCAGAACTCCCGCCCCTACATCTACCCATGACGGGCAGAAAAATGTTGATACTGACATACTCTTACAGATTCGGTAATTCGTCCTTGACGATATAAACGCCCTTGGACGTTCCCATACGGACCGCGCCGGCCGCGATCATTTCATCACAGGTTGCGCGGGAATTGATTCCGGTGGACGCTTTGACCTGCAATGCGTCACCGACTGTCTTCTTCATTAACGCGACATCATGCGCGGTAGCTCCGCCGGTGCCGAATCCGGTCGAAGTCTTCACGAAATCTGCGCCGGCTTCCTTTGCAAGCTCACACGCTTTGACTTTTTCATCATCCGTTAAAACACAGGTTTCAATGATTACTTTGACCAATGCTTTCGGATGCGCCGCATCTACGACTGCCTTGATATCTTCGCGCACATAGTCATAATCCTTGTCTTTCAAGCGTCCGACATTGATGACCATATCTACTTCCTGCGCGCCGTTTTCCACCGCGTCAACGGTTTCAAACGCTTTGACTTTGGTCGTATTTGCGCCTAACGGGAACCCGATAACGCAGCAGGTCTTTACACCTGTGCCTTCCAGTTCTTTCGCCACGAGAGGAACGTTGCACGGATTCACGCAGACACTTGCGAAATGATATTGTTTTGCTTCCGCGCAGAACTTCAAAACAGTTTCCTTCGTTGTCGCAATTTTCAATACAGTATGATCGATATACTTCGAGTAACCTTCATCGTATGCCATGATATTTACCCCTGCTTTCTTACAATTATCGTATCACTCAGGCAGGTGAAAATCTTTCCAAGAACCTCCGGGAATGAACACAAAACGGGAAGATTTCCTTCCCGTTCTCATTAACTATTTACGATGTATTTTGCCCGGTCCTCTCCTTTGCGTACCGGGACTTATCTATGGTAACCCTGAATCTTCGACCGCTTCCATTCACCTAACGAGGAACGTATCGAATTTTCTTTGTATGACAGGTGTCAATGTTCCTTTAGCGAGAATGTCTTAGCTGCGGTCCGCGGCATCACAGGGATCTGCCGCGATACAAATCTGTGTCATTAAGTTGTCCATCGGTCTGTACCTTTGCGCTGCCGCTACCTTTCTACACCTATATAGTAACAAACATATATTATTAAAACAGTCTTATATTTTATTTTTTTCTATGCTATATTGAGAAGGTGGGATGTCAAAGAAATTTACATCCTTTTTGTTTTCGCCGCCGATCCGTATGATATACTTTTTACGGAACGGAGACAAGTTTATGAACAAGATTGCGTTTGATTCTGAAAAGTATCTGAAACTCCAGCGCGAAAAAATTTTAGAACGGATTTCCCATTTTGACGGGAAGCTCTACATGGAATTCGGCGGTAAGATGTTCGAGGATTTCCATGCGTCCAGAGTTCTTCCGGGGTATGAGCCGAACAATAAAATCAAACTGTTGACGGAATTAAAGGATGTCACGGAACTGATTATCTGTATCAATGCCAACAACATCGAACAGTCCAAGTCCCGCGGGGACTTAGGAATCAGTTATGACCAGGAAGTCTTCCGGCTTCTTGACGCGTTTAAGTCTTTGGACCTGTATGCGCCGAGCGTCGTCATCACGCAATATACCCGCCAGCCCTCCGCTGATCTCTTCCGTAAAAAGCTCAACAAGGAAGGCGTCAAAACCTACTTCCATTATCCGATTCAGGGATATCCTACAGATGTAGACTTCATCGTTTCCCCGCAGGGCATGGGAAAGAATCAATATGTTCCTACGACCCGTCAATTGATCGTTGTGACGGCACCGGGACCGGGTTCCGGAAAGATGGCGACCTGTTTATCCCAGCTGTATCATGATCAGGTCAACGGAATCCGTTCGGGTTATGCGAAATTCGAAACGTTCCCGATCTGGAATCTGGGACTGCATCATCCGGTGAATCTGGCATATGAAGCTGCGACCGCAGACCTCAATGACGTCAACATGATTGACCCGTTCCACTTAGAAGCGTATGGCAAAATGGCGGTCAACTACAACCGTGATGTTGAAATCTTCCCGGTGTTAAACCGCATCTTCGAAAGAATCCAGAAGGAATCTCCGTACAGATCTCCGACCGACATGGGCGTCAATATGGTGGGATTCTGTATCACGGATGATGCCGCGGCGCAGAAAGCTGCGAAAGACGAAATCATCCGCAGATATTATAAAGCACTCGTGGATTTCCGTTCCGACCGCGGAACCCAGGAATCCGTACAGAAAATCGAATTGCTGATGAATGAATGCGGCGTAGGTCCGGGAGACCGCAGAGTCGCATTGGAAGCAAGACGGAAAACCAAGGATACCGGTGCGCCGGCATTGGCATTGCAGCTTCCGGACGGACGCATGGTCACCGGAAAAACTTCTTCGCTGTTCGGTCCGAGCGCAGCCGTCATCATCAATGCGTTGAAGGCCTTGGGAAATATTAATCCGGAAACTCTTCTGATCGACAGTAAGTACATCACACCGATTCAGGATCTGAAGATCAATAATCTGGGAAACCATAACCCGCGTCTTCATTCGGATGAACTTCTGATTGCGCTGGCAATTACGGCGGAATCCAACGAAATTGCCGCGAAAGCCATGTCGGAATTGGTCAATCTCCGCGGTTCGGAAGCACACTCCACCGTCATCCTGCCGGCGGAAGATGAAAATGTATTCCGGAAGCTCGGCGTAAACGTGACATTTGACCCGGTATACCAGCACAAGAAGCTTTATCACCGGAAATAAGCGTTTTACAAATTGGCATGATTGTTTATTGAACAGAATACAGATTGATTTAAAATAAAAGTGTATCAAGGAGGTAATTCATTATGTTGTGGTGGTTACTTTGCACAATCTTAGTAGGATGCGCAGCCGGATTCCTGGCTTCGAAAATTATGGGTCTTGACTCCAGCAACTGGGTTCAGAACTTAGTCATCGGTTTGGTCGGTTCCTTCGTCGGAGGACTGATCGGCTGGGTCATCGGCTTACGCGCTACGAACTTAATCGGTTCAGTGATCATTTCCGTAATCGGTGCCTGCGCAGCCCTTTGGGCCTACAACAAGTACCTGAAGAAGTAAAAAAGATTCGGAACAGGCTGTGTCACTGAAGGCACAGCCTTTCTTCTCTTGTAAAAAACAGAAAAATCTCTTATACTTCTATCACCTGGGGGCGTATCTGGGTCTCGACAGGATCATGTTTGATTTGAACTGCAGTGGGGTGGCTTCCTAAGAGCCGACAAAAAAATAACTAACAACTCTAAGTTAGCATTTGCTGCATAGTTTCACGGTAAAGTGACGCAGCTGGTTCATCTGTCCGGTCTCGGGACGGAATGAATTATCACAAACAGAGAATAAGCGCCGGCGCATTCTTCGGTGTACCGGCGACGAAAACCTTACGAAGGCCCGTCCGCTTACCTCCGTTTGTCAAGGGACGGACGGTACATTGACAAACTAAACTGTAGACGTTCAAATGTGGAACTTTTCTTGGACAGGGGTTCGATTCCCCTCGCCTCCACCAGAAACAAACAAGCGGCTTCGCCATGACAGCGAAGCCGTTCTTTTATTTTTTCAGTATTTCCCGGTAATCCTGATATACCCGGTAATCGATCATGTCCTTGATTTTTTCATAATCATCCAGGTTTTCCCGGATTGCCGTAGAACTGATCGGAATGTTGCGGGTTTTCAAAACCGCATAGTTTTCTTTGCTGAACTGTTCCATGTAACGGATCACTTTGGAAGGTGTCACCGGAGATCTCGGCACAATAATGAAATCATACTTCAAAAGATCTTGATATCTTACCCACTTATCAAACGCCGGCAGATTGTCCCCTCCGACGATAAGACACAGGGTATCTTCCGGATATTCCTTTTCCAAAGCTTCAAATACTTCAACCGTATAAGGAATCCCGTTGTGCGTATCATCGATGCGGATTTTCTCATTCTCGAAATGCCGCAGCATCCGGATTCTGTCCTCTACGGGCAATAAATCCTGTTTGTCCCAATAGTTTCCGGTCGGGATGATTAATACACGGTCCGCAAGTTTTTGGCGCAGCACAGCCCTTACAATGCGTATATGCCCCTTATGCACCGGGTTGAATGAGCCGCAATAGACTCCTATTCGCATGAGTTTTCTCCGGGAATATACATCGGCAATACGGTCTTATGCGCCGAATTCCGGTGCATCCGCATGATCTTCTCATATACTTCCGGATCGACTTCTTCCCCCTTGATGACCTTGGCGATATCCC
>CACYEP010000052.1 GCA_902773425.1 uncultured Erysipelotrichaceae bacterium
GCCTTGTCATAAGGTTCCAGCGCATACGGCGGGTCCAGGTAGATATAATCGAATTTCATGCCCTTGGCGCCTAATAACTTCAGGGATTTATTGAAGTCATAATTGGTGATCAGGACTTCATCTCCCAGTTTCAGAGCGTCTTTGTTACGGCGCATAATTTCAGCCGCCTTGGGATCCCGGTCATTGATGCAGGCAAATTTCATTCCCCGGCTGATCGCTTCAAATCCGATCGCGCCGGATCCCGCGAACAGATCCAGAATCCTTCCTTCATCAAACATGCCTCCCAGATGCGAAAAAACCGCTTCCTTGACTTGATCCTGGGTAGGACGTGTAGAATCCCCTTCCGGAGCCAGAAGCTTTCTGGAGCGGTATTTTCCGGCCGTAATTCTCATTCGGAATACACCACGCCTTCTTCTTCCCCTCTGCGGATCGTGGCAATAATATGTTCGCTGACTCCCAGCATCATATACCAGGTCATAAGACTCGTGCCGCCCTGTGAAAGCATCAGTAACGGTACACCGGTCAAAGGAATAAATGCCGACGCGCCTCCGATATTTAATAGGATATGCACAAACAGGTAGGCGCAGGTTCCGAACAGGATAACTTTGTGTTCCTGTCTTTGGGCCCGGAAGGCATATTGCAGAAGTCTCTTGATGACGCCCGCAAATAACAGCAATACAATACCGGCAACTAAGAATCCTCCCTCTTCGGCAACGACCGCAAAGATGAAGTCATTGTACGCTTTCGGAAGGTATCCGAACTTCTGGACAGATTTACCCAATCCGACTCCCGTCAGGCCGCCGCGTGAAAAAGCGATCAAAGAGTTTCCGACCTGATAACCGGTCTCATAGAAATCACCGAACGGATTTGAAACGTTGCGGAAGCGCCACTTCTGATATTCTTCCATCGGAATCTTGGATAACAATCCTTCACCTGCCGGAGACATCAGATACAGCAGCAGCAATAACACAAACACCATTGCGCCGAATAAGATCCTGTGTCCTTTTTTAAGATTCCGGTGGTATGGGATCATCATCGTTAAGAAGGTAACCATGAAGATTACGGCTGCGGAACCGAAGTCGTTCTGTAATCTCCAGATAACCAATACATAGACGATGCAGACAAAGGCAGGAACTTTGACCAAATCCCAGAATGTCGCGGTTTTCGGACGGTTGCACATGGTGTAGGCAATCAATAAAACCATGGCTGCTTTTGCGAATTCCGAAGGCTGAATACTGACCGTAGGACCCGGCAAAGGCAAAATGATCCATCCTTTTGCGTTATATTGGCTCGGCATCAAAAGGCACAGCATCAATAACCCGAATACCCCCAGCACAATGGGAATCAACAGTTTCTTTGCGAGTTTATCCGAATAGATATTTGAAACGATCATCATCATGAACAGGGAAATTCCAAGGAAGATCAGCTGTTTGATAACACTGGACATGACATCGTGCACGACCGTTTCGTCACTGGTGATCGTTGCCGATCCGATGAATACAACACCGATCAAAGAAAGAACGACGCAATAAAAAAGCAGCGGAAGATCATACATCCTCGGCAGTCTGATCAAGCCTAAAGTTTTCCGTAAAACTTTCTTCATGTCACGCACCTATACATGTTCAAGTATACCTTAATCCGGACAAAGTTTGTAAAAAATATCCAGGAGTCTCCGACAATCTGTAACAATCGCGCATTTTTCACAAATGTTTCACCTGTGACACGATTTTCCAGTTGCGATTTCTGAATTCTTCATACTATAATACGTTGACAGGTTTGGAAATCAATTGCGCGATTACAAATCAGAAAGGAAGTTTGTTTTTGATGTTGATTAACAATAATACGATACTCCCCGATACCGACAAAGCTTTACGGGCAAAATGTGAGCCGGTGTCTTTACCGTTGTCGGATGATGACCGCGCGGTTTTAGAATCCATGATCAATTACGTGCGTGACTCGCACGATGAGGAGAAACGGAAAACGCTAGGTTTGCGTGCGGCAGTCGGAATCGCGGCTCCGCAGGTCGGCGTTTTAAAACAAATGGTTGCGATCAGCATCGAAGGAAACGAAAAAGTTCCGCCGGTTGAATACGCGCTGGTAAATCCGAAAATCATTTCAAACTCTGTTCAGCTGGCATATCTGGAATACGGCGAGAGCTGCCTTTCCGTTGTTCCGGACCGCGAAGGCTATGTCCCGCGTTATGCCCGCATTACCGTTAAGGGATACGATATGTTAACAGACAAGGAAGTCACTTTAAGACTCCGGAATTATCCTGCCATCGTATTCCAGCATGAAATCGATCATTTATCCGGAATTCTTTATTATGACCACATCAACAAGGAAGATCCGTTCAAGGAACTTCCGCCGGATTCTATAAGCATCGGTTAAAAAGAAAGGAGAATGGATGAACACTAATTCTAAGAACTGGGATTTTCAGTCCTCCCCGTCCGCGGATTTTTACGTGAACCGGGAGACAGATACATTAGTGTACGCAATGGGCGGACTCGGTGAAGTCGGCAAGAACATGTACTGCGTGGAACATCAGGATGAAATCATCATTATGGACTGCGGCGTACGGTTCCCGGAAGATGACCTTCTCGGCGTCGACTATGTAGTGCCAGACTATACGTACCTTTCCAAAAATGCCGACAAAATCAAAGCATTAATTATCACGCACGGTCATGAAGACCACATCGGGGGTATCCCCTTCTTCTTAAAGGCATGCCCGTGCAAAACCATTTACGCGCCGCGTTTCGCGATTGCGTTAATCGAAAAGAAACTGGATGAGCACCGCATGAGCCGGGCTGTCAAGTTGGTGGAAATCAACGGGGAATCCCGCATCACCACCAAATTCTTCCACGTCGGATTCTTCAACACAATCCACTCAATTCCGGATTCGCTGGGATTAATTGTCAACACCCCCAACGGAACCATCGTGGAAACCGGGGACTTCAAGTTTGACTTAACACCGGTCGGAACCAACTCCGATTATCAGAAGATGGCTTACATGGGAGCCATCGGAACGACATTACTGATGTCAGATTCCACCAACTCAGGAGTACGGGAATTCTCCCCGAGCGAACGGGAAGTATCCGCGTCCATCCTGGATACCATGCGTCACACATCGGGCCGTTTGATCATTGCGACCTTCGCGTCCAATGTCAACCGTGTCGCGCAAATCATCTCCAACGCCATCGCGTGCGGAAGAAAAATCTGCGTGTTCGGCCGTTCGATGATCAACGTCATTGAAATCGGAAGACGCTTAGGAACGATTACGGCACCGGATGACGCGTTTGTCGAACCGGAGATGCTGGCGAATATGCCTGCCAACAAAGTTTGCCTGATCTGCACCGGCACACAGGGAGAACCCTTAGCTGCGTTAAGCCGGATCGCCAACGGTACACACCGCTGGATCCATATCATTCCGGGAGATACGGTCTTATTCTCGTCGAGTGTAATCCCGGGCAACCAGGCAGCCATCGGCGCCATCATCAACAAGCTCTGCCGGATCGGCGCCATCATCGTGGACAATAACATCATCAACACCGTCCATACGACCGGACACGCTTCCTCGGAAGAACAGAAATTGATGATGCAGCTGACCAAGCCGGATTACTTCATGCCGATGCACGGTGAATACAAGATGCTTAAACAGCACGCCATCAGCGCGACGGAAACAGGAATCCCGGATGATCACATCTTCTTAATGACCAACGGAGATGTCCTGGCGATGCGCAACAAGGAAGTCTTCTTCACCAACCTGCGCATTCCGACGGATGCCGTCTATGTCGACGGAAATGACACCAACGGTGTTGCGGCCGCTGTATTGAAAGACCGCAAGATCCTGGCAGACAACGGACTTGTCGCAGTCATCGTAACGATTGATTCCCGCTACAACAAGATTCTGTGCCGGCCGAATATCGTATCCCGCGGATTCGTCTTCATCAAGAAGAACCAGGAACTGCTGCGTGACGCAGAAATTGTCGTCTACAATGCTCTGGCAAGACGCCTCCAGCAGAAAACTACCTTCGGCGATTTGAAAACCACGATCAAGACAACTCTGGAGCCTTACTTCTATCAAAAGACCCACCGCAGTCCGATCATCATCCCGGTTATTCTGAATATGAGAGCCGCCATGGAACAGAACGCGGCGCGCCAAAGAGCACAGATTTCCAGAAGATAAGCACAAGACGGCTCCGGCCGTCTTTTCTTATGAACCCGGAAATGATAAAATTAATAGCCGAAAGGAAGTGAACCCATGAAAATGTCTCTGCGGAACCGCTGGCTGATTTTAACAGCTGTCATGATCGTAGTGCTGTGCGTTTCTGTCGCATTGGATGCCATGTGGTTTTCTTCCTACCGGATTCACACAAAGTATCAGACTGTTTCCCGCTCCGATATCCCCGCATCCCATGACGGAATGTCCATCGTCTGTTTCGGCGATTTGGAATACGGAACCTTCATGAACCAAAGCAGGCTGGAAAATCTGATTGACACCGTCAACAAAATTTCTCCGGATACGATTCTGTTCCTGGGAGATCTCTACGACCGCACCTACACGCCGACCGAGGAAGAAGAAGTTAAGCTGATTTCCCTTCTGAGTTCCCTGAAAGCTCCCGAAGGCAAGTTCGCGGTGCTCGGCGACATGGACTATTCCCGTTCCGAAGCCATCGAAAAAGATCTTACAAATGCCGGATTTGAAGTGTTAAACAATTCCGTGATCCAGCTGCACCACGGCACCAACGAATACATCGACCTTGTCGGATTCAACACAAATTCGATCGACGCGTACACCGTTTCCTCCATGTATACCGATATGGAAAGCGACGTGTTCAAAATCGTCATGGCCCATTCGCCGGATATCGCGGATCTGATTCCGATCTCCAGCACCGACTGGGTCATCGGCGCCAACGCGCATAACTCCCAGATCCGGATTCCCATCATCGAATCCTTCACCAAGAATGACACCTCCCACAAGTACGCGCCGGGCCGTCATATCTCAGACGGCTTGACAATCTATGCGACTTCCGGTGTAGGGACCACCGGCACGGATACGAGACTCTTCTCGGATCCGGAGATTCTGGTGCTCAAGTTATCCTCTTCCAAATAAACAAATAAAAATGACATCGCCGGTTATGACGATGTCATTTTCTTATTACTTCGCAACGATGTTGATGATCTTGCCCGGGACATAGATGATCTTTACGATCGTCTTGCCTTCCAGCTGGGCCATGACTGTCGGAATCTTCTTGGCAGCTTCCAGCGCATCTTCCTGGGTGGCATCCTTGGCTACTTCCGCAACACCGCGGTTCTTTCCGTTGACGTTGGTCGCGAGTTTCACCGTATCGCTGACCAGATACTTCGGATCGTATTTCGGCCATTCGGTATACGCGATGGATTCATGTTTGCCGAATACCTGTTCGTTCAGTTCTTCCGCCATGTGCGGCGCATAACAGGACAGGATCTGTAAGAGTCCGTAAGCGTAATCTTCATAAACCGTATCCGCCTTGTAGCAGTCATTGACGAAGACCATCATGGCGCTGATGGCGGTATTCAGACGGATTCCCTCAATATCTTCGGTACACTTTTTCACCATCGCATGATAGGAACGGTCCAACGAATGATCGTTTTCCTTCGTCAGTTTGCCCGACTCGGTATAAAGGCGGAATACACGTTCCAGCCACTTGCGGGCGCCGTCCATTCCCTGGGTGCTCCAAGGCAGAGAAGCCTCTAACGGTCCCATAAACATTTCATAGACTCTTAATGCGTCGGCGCCGTGGGATTCGATCAATTCATCCGGATTGATGACATTTCCCATGGATTTGGACATCTTGACACCGTTTTCGCCTAAAATCATTCCCTGATGGAACAATTTCTGGAACGGTTCCTTGGAATCGACTACTCCGATGTCATGCAGGAATTTGTACCAGAATCTGGCGTACAGCAGATGTAATACCGCATGTTCCGCGCCGCCGATATAAAGATCTACCGGCAGCCAATGATCCAATAATTCCTTATCGCCGATTGCTTTATCGTTATGCGGATCGATATATCTCATGAAGTACCAGCAGCTTCCCGCCCACTGCGGCATCGTGTTGGTCTCACGGATTCCTTCCATTCCGTCGACGGTCACATGGAGCCAGTCTTCGCAATTGGCTAACGGGCTTTGACCGTCATCGGAAGGCTGATAGTTGTCCGTTGCCGGCAGTTCCAGCGGCAGGTCGCTTTCATGAACCGTACGCATCGTTCCGTCTGCCATATGAATGATCGGAATCGGTTCTCCCCAATATCTTTGACGGCTGAACAGCCAGTCACGCAGTTTATAGGTTGTCTTCGCGTTACCGCAATGATGTTCGTTTAACCATTCGATCATCTTCGCGATTCCGTCCGCCTTTCCGAGTCCGTCCAGGAATTCCGAATTGAAATGCGGGCCGTCTCCGGTAAACGCTTCTTCCTCGACATTTCCGCCCTTTAAGACCGGAATAATCGGCAGATGGAACTTTTTCGCAAACGCGTAGTCTCTTTCATCATGCGCAGGAACCGCCATGATTGCGCCTGCACCGTAACTTGCGAGTACATAATCGGAGATCCAGATCGGAATCTCTTTTCCGTTGACCGGATTGATTGCGTACGCGCCGGTAAACACGCCGGTCTTTTCCTTGGATAAAGAGGTACGTTCCAGATCGGACTTGCGCGAAGCTTCTTCCTTGTAAGCCTTGACTTCCTCCGCGTGCTCCGGCGTAGTGATTTCATCTACGAACGGGTGTTCCGGGGAAAGCACGCAATAGGTCGCGCCGAATAAGGTATCCGGTCTTGTCGTAAAGACTGTGAATTCCTTTCCTGCGCCCTTGATCTTGAAGATGACATCGGCGCCGGTCGATTTACCGATCCAGTTGCGCTGCATGTCCACGGTCGACTTCGGCCAGTCTACGGTATCCAGATCATTCAGAAGTTCTTCCGCGTACGCCGTGATCTTCAATACCCACTGACGCATCAGTTTGCGGTATACCGGATAGTTTCCCCTCTCGGATCTTCCGTCAATGACTTCTTCGTTTGCTAAGACGGCCTTTAATTCCGGGCACCAGTTTACCGGCATCTCCGCAACATATGCCAGACCCTTTTCGTACAGTTTTTCAAAGATCCACTGCGTCCAGCGGTAATACTCCGGATCGCAGGTACGGATTTCTCTGTCCCAGTCATAAGAGAACCCGAAAGACTGAATCTGATCGCGGAAATGATCGATATTCGCATAGGTGAATTCCCCCGGATGATGTCCGGTCTTTAATGCGAACTGTTCCGCCGGAAGTCCGAATGCGTCAAATCCCATCGGATGAAGGACGTTGTAGCCCTGCATTCTCTTCATGCGGGAAATAACATCGGTCGCGGTATAGCCTTCCGGATGGCCTACGTGAAGGCCCTGTCCGGACGGATACGGGAACATATCCAGAATATAATACTTCGGCTTGGAAAAATCCGATGTATCACAGCGGAATGTCTTGTGTTCTTTCCAATAGTCCTGCCACTTCTTTTCGGTTGTCTTGTGATCGTATTTCATAATCGTTTTCCTCCAAAATAAAATGCGTCCTAAATCTAAGGACGCATGGATTTGCGCGGTACCACCTTAGTTCACATTTCTGTGCACTCTTTTCCCGTTAACGCCGGGTTACGGATGACTTTTGCGAAAGTGAGTTCACCGGGTTCCTTCAGGATTTTCAGCACTTCATCCCTCTCTTGGATCCGTAAGCCGGCTATATGTCTTTCATCATCTTTAGTATCATAACAGATTCTGTATTCTTTTTAAACTTTTTTCTCCTAGAAAGCCTGTTTCCAGAACGTCCAGATCAGAATCATGTAGCAGACTGTTTTCGGAAGCATCAGCATTCCCAGCATCGGCACCACGGAAGCGAAGAACGCCACCGGGATATAGAACAGGAACGATAATGCGACCAGCAGCCAGACGTTTCTGAAATTCGCAATGGAATCTTTCTTCTTATAGTAAAGCACAATGATCAATACGCCGAGAATGATAAACGGAATATTGCGCAATACTCCCCAAAGGACGGACGATTCATTGGAGAACCAGTTGTTCTGCGGGAACAGGCACAACACGATACGTACGGCGCATAACGCATATACGAGTGGACGCAGTTTCTTATCATACGAATAAAGCTTCAGCCATAACTCATACATCAATACATAGAACACGGTCATCGTAACCGATGTGACCAGTTTCCCGAATCCCAACAGCGCCGTGAAATCAAAATCCACGAAATAATTGAGAACTCTCGGGATCAAATGGAACGCATCCCCGCATCCGAGCACCAGCACCGCATATCCCATGAGCTTCCCGATATCATCTTTGCGCTTTTTCAGGATCAGGCATCCCATTGTAATTGCGAATACCAGATAGATTATGTCAAAGGTACTTTCTCCGTATTTCATATACTTTTTCCTCCGTCAAAAGATGAATAACAGGTTTAACTTCATAAATAATATCACATTCAGTCGCCTTTGAGTCTTGGCGACTCATTATCTTCATACCATACTGTCAATATTCTCGAGTTCAAGCGCTGCATCTTTTTTAATTCTCTAGAAACCATGTATATATCAGTACTAAAATAGTTTTTCTTATGTTCCTTGGTCAACTGAGAATGAATTATTGGAATAATCCCGTTTCCAGCAGCATTTGACAATAGTTTTTGATAGTTATTATATAGTTCATTTGAACAATCCAATAACATTGAAGAAAAACTATCATAGACAATTTTATAAATCATATCTGCAGCATAGTAAGAAGCAACAGTCAAATCGTTCGGATTCACAAATACATGATTGAAAAAATCAACATCAACTATTGCGCCGTGAATTCTACCGCTCCCTCCGATTGATTTAATAAAATCTGAAATACGCTTTTGTATGCCTGTATACTCCTCCAAAGGTTTTTTTATCTTCTCAATTTGAGAAGTCATTTTTTCGTAATAATACTCTATATCTGTTCTTGACAATGATTTAATCTGTCCTCCATTGAATATACACAGTTTCCCATTTTCTCCCTTTCGAATAAAACAATAATAACTATTCTTCTTTAGCATATAAATGCCGCCGGACCAATTACAATTTACATTTATTCCTTTACCGGCACAAAACTTTTGGTATCCGTCTTTATTGATTACATAAATTCCGTCATTCAAATCAGAATAATAATCATATGTATTAGTAAGGCTGAATGATTTTATCTTGATTTCTTTAGTTGAATAGCCTACCTGATTATCTGCATAAACTCGATAGGAACCGTCATCATAGTAGTAGTTTTTATGATCGTGGCCATTCACATATACAAAACCATCAATTCTATTATCATTCTCCGACCACGAAGATTTGGGAGTATGTGATACGATTATTACATTTTTATCGGCGAAACAATCACATACTTTTTTATATAAAAATTCAAATTCCATACTCTCCAGTATTTCTTGATTTCTGTCAATAACTCCTCTATAAATTCCGTTCTCCGCGTTAAATGATTCATTTTTGCCTGAGAAAGCCAGACCTCCGAATAAAAGAAGGGAAGCTTCTCTGGTAATGTTTCGCAACTCATTTTTCGATAAGCGCTGTAAATCATCATTCACTATTTCGTGCACGCAATTATTCTGGAAATACAGGATGCTATTCTGAAGAAGATACATCCCGTGTTCTTCGATTTTTTCTTTGTACTTTTTACATATTTCGCTGAACTCTCTGTTTTGAAAAGTCCATAATTCATGGTTTCCAAGCACAAATACAATAATGTGGTATGATCGTTTCTTTTCCAATTCCTCTAAAAACCTGCAAAACAAATTAAAATCATGCGTAGTATCTCCGGCAATGAGGATTATTTTTTCGCTTCCGCTAATTACTGCGTCGGTTATTTTTCGAATGATATAAACTACATCTTCATCGTTCTGGCAGTTACTTTCCAGCAATCTATGTGTTAAGTGGAGGTCCGAAATATATGAAACCTGTCCCATTTTCCAATCGATCTCCTCCGCAGAGTTTCTTTTTAACTGATAAACAGGCAAAGATGCATCCTCATTATCAATCACATATTTCTCTGCGGAATGTGTTATTTTTTTCAGTCCAATTGGAACAAAACTCTTTTTTATGATTTGAAGGACATTACTTCGTGCCTTAATTCCTTCAACACATGCATCTTCCGGTAAAACAACTCGTTCAAACCCATCACACATGATTAAATCTGCGTTTGATAAATCTTTTTTCAGAAAATAGAAAAAATCAAAAAAATAATCAAAGTAATGCGGAATGATTTCGATAACATGGTTCCCCACAGACAAAATCTGTCTAACAACAAAACTACTCCCGACGAATTGTTTTTCAATTTTATATTCAATGTTATCTGTAGGCGATAATGGCAATTGAGTCTTCTCATCAGTTTTCATGCCCTTAATATCTTCAAGAGATATTGGGGCTCTGGATAGTTGACATCCGGACAAATCCCCATTCAAATAATTAGAAAACTCATCAAAAGATAGAAAATGGCGAATTACTTCTATTTCTCTAAAAGAATTCTTATATTTTAACTTCTCTTTTTCGTAATAGATTCCGAACGTGGGATCAAATCCAGACTCTTTTTCTTTTGTCCATCGTCCCTCTGCCAATTCTTCAAACAAAAAACGCGCCTTAGCTTTGAGCCTGTATTTATGTCCTTTAGAATACGATGTCTTACTGTAGTCCAAGGCTTGTTCCACCCTCTTAATCCCATAATAAAGAACAAGTTGATCAAATCGGACTAGATAATTATTCCCAGTATTAACTATCTCCATCAAAACAGGGAATGCTTTTTCAGCATCATGCTTGATGTAGCAATCTATGAGAAGAGTAGCAAATGTCACTGATTCCAGCTCACTGCATTTACGTAATAAAGTGAATAATCGTTTAGGCGATTTACAACCACATATTTTTTTATTCCATTCTTTTAACAATTGGTCTTTATTTGAAAAATTGGCTACAGGTAGTTTTATATTTTCTATCAAATCTTTTGGGCAGTAATCATCAATTGTTTCCTGAATAAAATGATCATTGGCAAGCAATAAATCGACGTTTAAATTGTATTTCTGTATGTCTTCTTCACTAAAACTGCATAGATAATAACAACTATTACTATAGATATCTCCTTCCAAATAGTCGTAATAATCTGAAAAGTCGTCAAACGTTATTACCTCATCCTCAGATTCCATTGTCGAATAATCTGTAACAACATTCTCTTCAACAAAAAAGCAATTATTAATCACATCGTATCCACAATGAGTTTTTGTTCTTACACCCAATTCTCTCTCAACAGAAAGAATTGCAGCATCTTCCTGGAAGTCTTCAGGAATATCAGCTGGATATATTTTTTTATCCCTCAACTCACTAATAATTGTTTGTAACTGATTTGATATCATTAATTGTATATTTCTAAATCATTAAAAAGCACGATTTAAATAGGATACGGCATACAATACGTGCATGCCTACCATATAGTTTAACGCATTTTCATCAATGTCGAAACATGCGCTGTGAAGCGGCAGGCACGTTTCAGGCCTTTTGGCATTCCCCGTGCCCACATAGGCATAGACTCCCGGGACTTTCCGGTTATATTCCGCAAAATCATCCCCCTGCATGTTCGGCGTGCGGGATGTAATCACATGTTCCGGTCCGACCAATTGTTCCGCAATCTTCTGCGCCTCTTTCGACGATTCTTCATCATTGATCAATACCGGCGCATTGTCCGCCCAGCGGATCGACACCGATGCCCCGTAGGTCTTGGCAATGTTTTCAGTCAGTTCCGCAAGACGTTTTTTGGTAAGTGCGCGAAGATCTTCGTCAAACGCGCGGATCGTACCGCTGAACACGGTCCTGTCCGCAACGATATTGTAGGCATTCCCTCCGTGAACCGAGCCGACGCCGATCAATAAAGGCTTCATTGGATCGGACATGCGGGTCACTAAGGACTGCAGCGCTACGATCATTTCCGAGGCGATATATACGGTATCAACACCTTTATGCGGTGTAGAAACATGCGCGCCCTTACCGGTGACTGTCACCTCGAAAAGATCCACGCTGGCATTGTTGGGGCCGGGCATAACGCAGATCGTACCTGTCGGAAGCTCCGGCGCCGCGTGCATTCCGAATGTCCGGTCCGCCCTTGACGCATAGCCCCCGGCATCCGCGATTGCCTTTCCCCCGTTGCCGGTTTCTTCCGCCGGCTGGAAGATCAGGATGACTTTTCCCGGGAACAGATCCCGGTGTCTTTGTAAGATCCGTGCGGCGCCGATCAGGCTTGCGGTATGCCCGTCATGTCCGCAGGCATGCATCTTTCCTTCCACCGTGCTCTTATAATCCGACTCGCGTTCTTCCTTGATCGGAAGCGCATCGATATCTGCCCTCAGAAGAATCGTGTTTCCTTTTCCCTTCAGGCCTTCAATTTCGGCGTATACTCCGGTTTTGATCAATTCCGGTGAAAACCGTTGGTGACGGACACCGATTTTATCGAGTTCTTCTTCAATTTTTTCAGTTGTGCGGTACTCTTCCAGCGCGACTTCCGGATAACGGTGAAAATGCCGGCGCAGTCCGGTAACGTATTCATGATCTTTCCGTATTTCTTCCCAAAGAAGCGTGTTGACGTTATTCATAGGATCACCTGATTTCATGGGATAATCATACCATATTGCGTCCTCAAATCGAACGGTTGTGTTATGATACCTTCAAAGAAGGCCTGATGATGAAAAACCCGTTTCCTTATTCTCTGGACAACAAGCGCTACAAGACCTGGAACTATTACGGGAAAACCCGTTTCGGGAAGAAAATCGTAAAAGTTCCTTTGGACGCGGGATTCACCTGTCCGAACCGTGACGGAAAACTCGGATACGGAGGATGTAAATTCTGTCCGTCCAACGGGATCAACAGTTTCCCGGTTCCCCGCTCGGATGACTTGGTCCTTCAATTTGAAAACCGGAAGAAACTGTTGGAAGAGAAATGGCCGGATTCTCTTTTTGTGCCCTACTTCCAGTCGTATTCCAACACATATGCGCCCGTGAAAGTTCTGCGTGAAGTCTATGCGCCGTTTATCCGTGACCCTAAGATCCCGATGATCTTTATCGCCACACGGGTCGATTGTCTGGAAGAAGAAGTTCTGGACTTTCTTTCGGAAACCGCAAAATTCAAGGAAGTCTGGGTTGAATGCGGCATCCAGTCGGTCCATGATGAAACCCTGTGCGCGATGAATTGCGGCTACACATATGAAACAGCCGTGAATACGGTCCGTAAACTGAAAGAACGCGGATTTCATGTCTCCGTGCATA
>CACYEP010000053.1 GCA_902773425.1 uncultured Erysipelotrichaceae bacterium
AGAGTATGTAAGAGGTATTGCGGCGCATGATATAATAATTTTATAAGGAAGGTACATGATCATGATTTACACATCCGCATCCGCAAACAAGATGATTAAAATTTTAGAAGACCGCAAGGAATATCTTCTCCAGCAGGAGTCCAATAACAGTCAGTATGTGCTGGCGGAAGATGAACGCGCGGATATTCCGGAATACAGTTTCGTAAAGACCAATGCGCAGGTCGATGAAATTGATGTTAAGATCCGGAAACTCAAGCATGCGCTCAACGTGTTCAATTCGACAACGGTATTGCCGATCGGGATTACGATTGACCAGGCATTGGTGGAGATGGCCCAGTTAAACCGCAAGCTTCCGCGCCTTGACACAATGCGCCGTCAGAAGACCAAGACCCGCTTAACCGGGTATAACGCGGCAAGAAGAGACGTGGCGGAATATCAGTATCTGAATTACCGTCCGCTGGATGTCGATAAGGTTTACGAAGAGAATCTGAAGCGTGTTCAGACGATTCAGCTGGCTTTGGATAAAATCAACCAGACGGCAGAATTCGAAGTAGACGTAGAAGAATAATCACAAATCCTTCGGTACGCACACCCCAATTTCCGAAACGGAAGAAATAACGATAATGTTCAATGATCCTGTTTTTCGTTATTTTCTTAAGGTTTAAGATGACGTTCACTGTCTTACGTTCATGACACAGGCAATGATCTTCGTGCGATACCGTAAAAGCTTGGAGTTGCGGGCGGGGAAGCATAAGGTCATAATCCGCCGCACAGGAGGTATCTATGAAACAAAAACGTGTTGTGTCCATGCAGGATATATCCTGTTTCGGAAAGTGTTCGCAAACCGTATCACTGCCGATTTTAAGCGCGGCGGGAATGGAGACGGTGATTTTGCCGACGGCTTTGTTAAGCACGCATACCGGCGGCTTGGACGGGTATACATTTCTGGATTTGAAAGACCAGCTTCTTCCGATCGCAAACCATTGGAAGAGTCTGGGCATTGAATTTGACGCGATGATCACCGGCTATGTCGGATCTTCGGAAATGATCGGGATCCTGTCGGACATTGAGGAACTTCTGCGTAATAAAAACACCCTGATTCTTTCGGATCCGGCCATGGCCGATAACGGAAAACTCTACAAGGGATTTGATGAAAAATACGCGGAAGAGATGAGGGATTTCTGCGCGAAGGCGGACATTGTACTTCCGAATATTACCGAGGCCTGCATGATGACCGGAACGGAATACAGGGAAGGCCCGTATACGAAAGAATTCATCGAAGGTCTATTGAAGAAACTGGCCGGTCCTCATCAGAAACTGACCGTATTGACCGGGGTATATTTCAATCCGAAGGAACTCGGGGCTGCGCTTTATGATGTAAAACGGGACCTTGTGATATACGCCTTTAATAAGCGCATAGAGGGCTATTATCACGGGACGGGCGACATATTCGCCAATGCGTTTTTCGGTGCGTATCTGGCCTTAAACGACCCAAAAACGGCACTTCAGACGGCCGTGGACTTTACCTATGAAGCGATTCGGAGAACCTATGATGCAAAGACCGATATCCGGTTCGGCGTAAACTTTGAGGAAGGACTGTACGGGTATTCACGGAAACTCGGAAACCATGAATGACCGGGTAATATTACATTGTGACTGTAATTCGTTTTTCGCATCTGCGGAATCGATTGACCACCCGGAATATAAAACGGTTCCGATGGCGGTAGGGGGAGACCCGAAGACAAGACACGGAATTGTATTGGCGAAAAACGAATTAGCCAAGAAATATAATATCCAGACCGCGGAGACGATATGGAGCGCCATGAAGAAGTGTCCGGGTCTTTTGGTGGTTCCGCCGCATTATGAACTGTATTCCAAACTCAGCCGCAAGATCAATGCGATCTACCAGGAATACACCGACCTGGTTGAACCGTTTTCCGTGGATGAATCCTGGCTGGATGTGACGGCTTCGCAGAAACTGTTCGGATCGGGCAGGGAAATCGCGGATACTCTGCGTAAAAGAATCGAGGAAGAGATCGGTGTCACGATTTCCGTCGGTGTATCCTTCACCAAGACCTTCGCGAAGATGGGATCGGACTACAAGAAACCCAACGCGACCACGGTGATTACCCGTGAGAACTTCCGGGAGATCTTATGGCCTTTGCCGGTGGAAGATATGATGTTTATCGGGAAGAATTCCGCAAAGATGTATCATGACCGCGGCATTCATACAATCGGGGATCTGGCGAAACTGGATAAAGACTATGTGGAAAGAATATCCGGGAAATCCGGACTGGATGTCTGGCGTAAGGTAAACGGGATCGAAGATGATCCGGTAATGCCCGCAGGATATGAATACGAGGCAAAATCCATTTCGCACATGGTGACGTTCGATCATAATCTGACAGATCCCGAAGAGATCCGTACGGGAGCTCTGAAGATCGCGGACGAAGTCGGCTCAAGGCTTCGCAAATCCGGCAAGTACGCCTTTGTAGTCTATGTGCAATGGAAAGATCCGGATCTCAAGGTCAAACAGAAACAGCGCAAGCTGCACGATTCCACCAACCGCACCAAGGAGATCTATACGGTTGCGATGAAGCTTCTTTCCGAAATACACCGCCCTTATGAACCGGTGCGGATGCTGACGGTGGGGGTGTCGGACTTCACGGATGTGCCTGTTTCCCAGGCCAATCTTTTCGAAGATCCTCATACCGATGAGAAACAGGAAAAACTCGAACAGACCATGGATCAGATCCGGGCAAGGTTCGGGAAAAATGTCGTAGGATTCGCGCGCACCGGAAAAAAGAAGGATACCGGTAACCGTGAAGAATCCTGAATATGATATAGTTATGTATGCAGACGGAGGAAAATGTATGAAAAAACTACTCTCGATATTTCTTGTGCTGGCGATGTTGTTTACAGCGGCCTGCAAGGAAAAAAATCCGGAACCTGATAAACCCGACACTCCATCCGGAGGAGAACGCTCCGCAGAAGAATTCCATGAATTCCTGGAAGAAGAATTGATCGGATTCCTTTCTTCCAACAAGCTCAATGCGCATTTCTCGTATAAGAATCTGAGAGATTTCGGCTTGCAGGATATGAAGGCAACGCTCGGAAGCGTTGAAGAAGACTTCGACTTCACCGGCTTCCATGATTCGCTGGACGGTCTTCATCAGTTTGACCGGGCATCCTTAAGCACGGAAGATCAGAAAATCTACGACAAGTATGAATCCTATCTGAAGAAGAACCTGGCCTATGAGGGATATGAACAGTATGAGTTCTATTTCTCTCCCAACGGATTGAACGCGAATCTTCTGACAACCTTTACGGAGTTCGTGATCCGTGATGAACAGGATATCAAGGATATGATCACATATCTGAATGAGTCTGAACAGTATCTGAAGGATGCCGTGGAGTACACACGCAAACAGGCGGATAAGGGTATTGAACAGGCGAAGTCGACAATGAACGGTATTATCGAACAGGTCGACCGCTTCTTAAACACGAAGGGAAATAACGAAGTATCCAAGGCAATCAACACCCAGATCGATGCCTGCGATTTCCTGAATGACGAACAGAAAGAATCCTACAAGAAACAGATCTCGGAAGCTTCGGACGGTCCGTTAATGAACGGTTATCAGGCAATCAGGGATTATTTTGCCGACCGGGTCAATAAGACAACATCCACCGGAAGATTCACGGATGAAAACGGGAAGAAGTACTACGAAGCATTGTTTGCGGAC
>CACYEP010000054.1 GCA_902773425.1 uncultured Erysipelotrichaceae bacterium
GCGGTGTCTTTGTCAGAACATATCACAGCAATATGATGAATACGATTCAAGTTCATGAAGTGCCTCCTAGTTTTAACCAAACAAATCTGATTTATTGAACATATTTCTCAAATCGGCATTGTTCTTTAACCGTATCACCCAAAAGAGTAATGGCCTTTTGCGGACATAAGCTAATACAACGGTAGCACATCGTACAACGATTTCCGGAAGTTGCCCGGTTGTCTTCCATCTGAATATTGTTCATTGGGCACTCTTTGCTGCATAAACCGCAACCAATACACGAATTGCTGATTTTCAGTTTATCCGTGTACCCCATCGTTTTACGATAGAACCATAGTCTCTGACCAAACAATCCCTTAATATGAGCGATAACGGACAAACCTTCCTGAGGATATTTGCCTTCTCTCATATGCCTTGCTGCTTCTTCCATGCGCCAATCCGCGCTCTTTACAATCTGCCTGTTCTCTTCAACGCTCTTTTTCAAAAGCTTGCTATCGCAAACGGAATCCGGCATCTTTATTTGCATGCCGCCAAGGATTTCCGCACCATGCTTCTTCAAAAGTCTTGCCGTACATCCGGTTCCATCGCCACTGAATAGTCCCATAGTATTGACGATAAACAGCTTCTTTCCTTTCCATAGAGATCCGTTTTTATTAATAAAATCACGCATCATAAAAGGGGCATTGGAAAACTGTGTCGGATATCCCAAAAAGATTGTGTTCTCTTTTTCCAATAAAGATTCTATATGAAGATCTTCTAATGGGACGCACTGCGCTGTGTCATCCATCAAATGTACCAACCTCTCGACACAGTGCTTCGTGTTCCCGGTTCCGCTTAGATAAACCCCAATCATTTAAATATTCCTCCTATACATCCCGCTTTGTGCCTTAGCGCGTTTTATTGAACAAAACTGTCCTCAGAGAGAAGTCAATATCAGTACTGTATTTCCAGCATATCCATAAATCTTTTAAATGTATCCTGCCCGTCCAAACAAGTATCAGTAAGCCAGCCCTTTTCGTTTCTCCATTCGGAAAGACCTTTGTAATAGTAATTTTTTTTCGCATCCTCGATGATGAATGGTATCACATTGTGCCGCAAGCACTCCTTTAATGCTACAAGGCGTCCGACTCTGCCGTTTCCATCCTGAAACGGATGAATATACTCAAACTCAGCATGCAAAGCTATGATATCCTCTACCGTGACATTTTTCCTGGCATTATACTCCTTAAGTAAAGCCATCATGTGCTTATGAACATCCGATGGTTTGGATGTTTCCCGGCCACCTACAACATTCGCGCGTTTTTTATAATCACCAACAGCAAACCACCCGAGCGTTGAATCCTTGGTATCATGCTTCAGGATATAATGCAGATGCTTGATCATATCCTCAGTCAGTTCGTCCTCCGCAATATCTATTACATAATCGATTGCCCGGAAATGATGTACTGTTTCCAACACATCATCTACGGGGATGCCGTCACCCACATCAAGGGTATTTGTCTCAAAAATCAACCTTGTCTGGTCTTCAGACAGCTTACTTCCCTCAATATGGTTGGAATTATATGTCATCCTGACCTGTAGCTCGTGATATAACCCTCCTGGAAGCTTCATCTCTTTTTCTTCTCTGAGCACTTGTAATATCTTATTTTCAGAGATTTCCTTCATCAGGAGCTTCGGATCCACGTGAAGATAATCTGCTATCTTTTGCAAACTCCGATTTGAAAGTTTTTCGCCTTTTCCTATCTTTGCAATAGTTCTGGTAGAAAGTCCAAGCTGTGTGGAAAGCTCGGTCTTTCCAATCCCTCTATCCTTAAGAATTTTTTCAAGAATATCATATGAAATCACATGCTCACCTCCATCAGAATCTTTACTTATCATAGGAGATTTGAGGTAAAAAGTAAAGATTTTAGTGGAATGTCATCATAAAAGTAAAGATGTTCCGCTGAAACATGCTGGAATTTAGAGGGCGTGTCCGCCGGAAACCTTAATGACCTGCCCCGTA
>CACYEP010000055.1 GCA_902773425.1 uncultured Erysipelotrichaceae bacterium
ATCTTCGATTGCTTTTAAGGTTTCGGCGTTGGGCCTTATGGAACTGATAAACGGAAGTCCCTGTTCTCTTATGCATTGACGCAAGAACATGTTAATTGCCGCAGACATATCAAGACCCAGTTCGGAAAATAGCTCTTTAGACTGTCTTTTCACCTCAGAGTCCACTTTGAATGTAACGGTTGTTATCATTTCACTCATCTTCTTTCCCTCCTTCATTTTAATACATTGTCATTACTTTGTTAATATAGATAGATATGAAAAATTCCTCCGTTACTAACTACGAAGGAATTCCATTTTTCCCGGATTGTTTTTACAAATCCAGCATATGCCAGATATTCTTCTCATCCAGTTCCTTAAAGTCCGTGATCCGCACCGGCTTTTCGTTTTTAGATTCCAACAGTTCGTTATATTTCTTCACATACGGAAAATAGATTTTCCAAATATCATCCAGCCTGTCCCAATCCGTCAGACAGACATGGATCCCGCCGAGTCCGTACGGGCCGAGATCCTTGCGGGCTTTTCCGAACTGTCTCTTGGCCTCAAGGAAGTCTTCCTCACTTCCCGATTTCAGGGCTTTTAAGACCGCCTGCGTGCCGTTTTCAGCACGTCTGCGGAATTCTTCCTCGCTCATTGTTTTAACACCCACGGAGGATTCAAACGCGTTCCAGCGTAGGTGTTCCAATTCCGGCAGAACATGAATCAGCTTCTCTTCGATTGCCTTCTGTACTTCTTCCCGGCTCTTCCCCTCCAGACCTGCGCAGGCATAGAACGTCGGAATAAATTCCGCGCTGGAGATACTGCTTAAGCGGTCCATCGGATCTTTTTTATACCAGTAATTCGCCAATTCTTCCGCGGTAGCTTCCCGGTTTTCATTCTTTTCGACTTTTCCGCGATAGTACAGATCATTGATGTTTCTCGCGCTGATATCGGCATGGGACGCAAAGATCACCGACAAATCTGAAGGACGAATCACGGAGTTCCCCGAATCACTGCGGATTTCAATATAGTCTTTTGTGCAGACAGCGATTGCCGCGTGTTCCGCGAAGCATTCCGGATGCATCATCTTATAGGTCTCCAGGTTCTTTAACAGTTCGAGATTGGCCTTTTGATCTCCCGTACAGATCACGATGTAATTCATTTTCTTTTCTTCTGTCAGAAGGCTGTATACTTCCCGGCTGAATCCGTCCGCGTTATGAATCCGGATCCGGTAACGCTTCATCATATCCTCATACAGTTCCCGGAATAATCCCGCCGTGGAATCGGCTTTTGAATCCAGCACATCCGCCTCGAATTCGCTTCCCAGAAACTGCCCGTACCGGACCAGGTATCTTAATGCGTCCTGACCGGAATCCCCGAATCCGATCACCATCGCCCGGAAGGAATCCTTTGCCCGGCAGGTATCATAATCAAATTCCACGGTTTTGTACGGCATCATTTCATTCATCAAAGTATGCGCCGCAATTTCGCTTTGCGTATAGACATCCGAGACATAAAGGTTTCCTTCGGAATCTTTGCGCTCTGCCAGAAACTCATATCGCAGCACATCTTCGCCGCGCACATAAATGCGCACTCTCTTCGATGAAATACCGAGGGTCTGAAGACTCTTTACGGCAGTATCAAGAAAACCCGAAGCCTTCATATCATCGGAAGATACCGAAACGATCCGGATATTTTTCTGATCTTTACGGAAACGCAGATACTTCTTCAGCCACTTTCCGTCCGGTTTCACATCTTCCAAAGGTGCGTAACCCGCATTATATTCCCGGATTTTGTTTTCGGTTTCCTTTGAATAAGGTCCGGCATACACCGGTGTTGCGGTGTCATCCTGTTCCAATTCATCCAGATAACGGAAGACATTCCCGTCGGCATACAGCACCGTGATTGTGTCCCGCGGAAACATCAGACGGAATGCCCGCATCACTTTCTTTCCCCAAGTGATCAATAATGCGCTTGCGGTCACAAATACCGCGGTATAATGAACAGCCCAATACAGGATCTGCCAGAGGATATTCTGCGAGAACCATCCGCCGGCTTTCATCAAGGCATCGTACTTTTCTCCTCCGCCGAATAAACTGATGGTATAAAGAACCGTGCGGAATGCGTTGATGACTGCCTCTCCGGCCCCGCCGGAAGGCGCATTCAGCCCGAATCCGTAGAACAAAAGCCCGGCGATCACCACAAAGAAAAGAGATACGGATACGATTTTCCGGAAGGTTTTCGGCTTGGTGTTTAAACTGATCCATACCGATAATCCCAGCACCAGAACTGCGCCTAAAAACGTGATCCAATGATTCATGATGATCCTCCTGACAGGTTAAATTCATTATACTTCTTCAAAACATGCCTTAAAACATGATTTTTTCATAATTTGAATGCTAAAATAAAAAATAGTTATGGCAAAATACGACTTATTTATCGCATACCACGGAACTTACGATCAATACGGTTCCCAAAAGAAAGCCGAAGAGCTCTAC
>CACYEP010000056.1 GCA_902773425.1 uncultured Erysipelotrichaceae bacterium
AGTTTTCAACCATATACGTCTGGTTGCGGCATAAAATCTCTTATGGTTTAAACGACCGCCGGATTCTTTGATGTTTTTTTCGGGTTCGGGATATCTGAGATATGTAATATCCGGCATTACCTTTACGGAAATATATCGCCATACATCATTATCATTGGATTGAATTTCCGTAAAATCTTTTCCCGGAGGGAGCAGACTGTATAACTTTAATCCGAGTTTTAAGTCCAATAAATATACTTTTTTGTTATCGTCGAGCAGAGAACGATAATCGTCAAAAACATCAATTAATTCTTTTCGGAAATCCGTAAATGATTCATGATAATCATTGTCTGTATCGTAGCGTTTCCAGTGCTCAATTAAATCATTGAAAGAGATGTCATCCATATTATCATAATCACTGATAATACGATGTGCCTCTTTATACGAAAGCTTTTTAAGTCTGATCATCATACATCATCCTCCGTAAGTCTCTTCGAAATATTCATCTGAAGGCCTTTAAGCAGTCTTTCTCGAGGCTCAAAAACTAAATCCTCATCGCAATCCAAAAGGAACTGATGTAAAACGCTGCAAATACTTCCGGGTTCCAGGTTAATATCATTCTTTGTTGCTCGCAAATCCTCATCACTTAAACGGTTAAAAATCATGAAATAGGTCATTGCAAGTATTTCGGATAACATTTCAACATTCTTGATATTACCGTCGGTCATAGGACACAAATGATAATGCGGATTCAGATAAAGACAAATATTCTCTTTGGTAAAGGTTTCTATAGTTTTCGGATCTTCCCATTCGGAAAACTCAACCCACCACAAAGGTTCGTTTTCAGAGGAAAACTCTTCGATTGGGAACTCCATATAAATACTGTTAAAATCCAGTACAACGGTTTCCAATACTCCTACGGAAACGCCCTCTTCATTCATTAGGTTATGTTCATCATCGTGGATTGAATCTGCCTGTTTCTTAACATACATAATCACGGAGAGTTCCAGGTCCCCCGAGATTCTGCCGGGTTCAAAATCGTATTCAAAATAACAGTTTCTGCCGTTCGGTGTTGTGATATCGGATACAGGCATAATACAACCGGTTTGAGTTAATGTTTTGTTGGTCCAGATAATACATATACCTAATTCCGCATCGGCACAAACAATTCCGTCTTTACCGAACAGAAAATTCGGGTATGCAATACTGATCTTTTTCTCAAGTCTTAATCCGTCGTTTTCTATTTTCCAGATTTCCGACGGATCTGTCAGTTTTATGGTTGAACGACCTTTTTGATTAAGCTCATATTCCCATTCACCGGAAGTATAGGAGAAGGAATACTTTTCGACAGAGCAACCGGATTTCTCCGTCATATCGTCTGTCAAAGTCGGATAAAACCTGAAATTGTCCATTCACTTACCTCCCGTTATTTACTTCTGAAAGAAAATCTGTATTTTTTGTCCAAAGCTTGAATTTTAATCTTTCCTGTTAGTTGCAAATTCATAATATTAGAATCAATATTGACAGAAGTATATTCCTTACATGTTTCTTCATGTGTGATTTCAACGGAACAATACTCTCCGTTGTATACAGGATTGTGTTTATTACACACTTCATTTATATTTATCGGATCCGGTAATACAGGGGAAATGACTGCAATCGGCGAAACCTCTGTTATTTCGGCGGGAAATGATGTTCCGATATCTTTTTGCCAAGCAGAAGGAGAAATATTTCCGCCTTCCGATTCAACAATTAGATATATTTCGGCGTGTTTTTTACTGTGTTTCAGCTTTAACATAAAAGACATTTCCAAAATCTTATTATCAAATTCGGTGGAAATTATTTCGAACTCTAAATTGTTTAATCTGATTGCAGGTTCTCTTCCGCCTCCGCCGGGAGATAAGGCTCGTTTTCCGTATCCTTTTCGAGGCATAAACAATCTGCCGAGTTTTCCCGAAAGCTTACTTGCAGCTGCTTCAATCATTTTTGGCTCAATAGCGGTTCTATAATCTTCAACGCGATTAACCGTATTCTTCTGTATTCTTGTTACTATACTCATTTTTGCAGGATCCGTCCAATTCATATGGTCGGAAGCCTCACATGAACGAAGATACTCTCCGAGAGTCATCCCTGCATATTCTTTGACAGATAAATCGGGTTTGAG
>CACYEP010000057.1 GCA_902773425.1 uncultured Erysipelotrichaceae bacterium
GGGGGAACTTTTGATCAGTTAAGGAAGATCATCGACGGGGTGCGGTATAAAGAGAAAATCGGCGTGTGTTTGGATACCTGCCATGTTTGGGATGCGGGGTATGATATCCGGAACAATCTGGAAGGCGTGCTTGATGAATTTGACCGGGTAATCGGACTTCGTTCACTGAAGGCGCTTCATCTGAATGATTCGAAAAATCCGTGCGGTTCTCACAAGGACCGGCATGAAAAGCTCGGGCAGGGATTTTTGGGATACGAAACATTTGAGAACATTCTGAAAGAACCGCGGTTAAAAGAGATTCCTGCGTACTTAGAGACGCCGTGGGATTCTTTGGACGGGTACAGACAGGAGATTGCGTGGCTGCGAAGTCATGAGAATTCCTAAGTTTTACGGAATATGATAGAATAAGTCATTATTGAAGAAGGTGATTACATGATCTTAGCTTTGGATGCGATGGGTTCGGATTTGGGACCCTCGGCAGTCATTGAACCGGTAAAACAGTTCGTTAAGGACTTTGATACAGATTTATGGGTATACGGAGATGAGAGCGCGCTGTCTTCGCTGAAGGATGTCCCGCGCGTGACCGTGATTCCGACCACGGAAGTCATGGAGATGGAGGACGGTCCTTTGGCGGTGCGCCGAAAGAAAGATTCCTCGATGGTGCGCGCCGTCAATGATTTGAAAGAAGGAAAAGTCGACGGTGTGGTATCTTCGGGTTCGACCGGCGCATTATTATCCGCGGGAAGCTTACTGGTCAAGACGGTTCCGGGTGTAGAGCGGGCGGGCATCTTAAGTCCGATTCCTTCGAAGACCGGAAAACCGTTTGCGTTATTGGATATGGGAGCGAATGCGTCCTGCACGCCGGAGCAATTGGTGAATTTCGCCTATATCGGAAAATCGTATATGCGCGGTAATTACGGTATCGAGAATCCGCGCGTCGCGCTTTTGAACATCGGCACGGAACCTCACAAGGGAGACGAACTCCGTCAGGAAACGTACAAATTATTAAGTGAGGCTGAAGGAATCAACTTCATCGGCAATATTGAAGCCAACCGTATTTATGACGGTAAAGCGGATGTTGTGGTGGCAGACGGCTTCTCCGGTAATGTTTGCGAGAAGGCAATCGAAGGTACCGCATCTTTTATGATGAAGACCATGAAGGATACTTTGATGAATTCGGGTCTTCTTACAAAAATCGGCGCGCTGATGATCAAAAAATCCTTGAAAAAAATGAAGGATGTTTTGGACCCGAACCAATTCGGAGGCGCATTGATCGCAGGCTTAAACGCGCCGATCGTCAAGGCACACGGGAATTCGAACGAGAAGGCATATTACAATGCGCTGCGTCAGCTTTACCGCACCGTAAAGGAAGATGTGGTCGGAAAGGTGAAGAGTGAATTGCAATGACAGTATATGATTGGCTGACCGAATTGGGCGTTCCGTGGAAAAACAAGAAATACTATGAAGATGCGTTTACGCATACTTCGTATCTGAACGAACATAAGGCGAAGAACCGTCATGACAACGAACGCCTGGAGTTTCTCGGAGATTCGGTATTGCAGATATGGACGGCGGATCATCTGTTCCGCTTAAAGCCGGAACTTCCGGAAGGAATCATGACATCGTACAGGGCGCAGCTTGTCTGTGAAAAAGCCCTGGCCGGGTATTCCCGCAAAATCGGTCTTCCGGAATATCTGAAACTCGGTGTCGGTGAAGAGAAGACCGGGGGAAGAGACCGGGATTCGGTGATCGCGGATGCGTTTGAGGCGGTGCTTGGCGCAATTTATCTGGACGCCGGATATTACGCGGCAAGCCAGTTCCTTGACCGCATGATCAAACCGATTCTGGAACATCCCGAATCAACCGGAGTAATCAACTACAAGAGCCGGTTACAGGAATACGTGCAGTCCGACCGCAGGGACAATCTGGTGTATAGAGTGGTCGAGACCGAAGGAACCAGCAACGATCCGACCTTCACCGTGGAAGCGGTATTGGAAGATGTCGTGCTGGGAACCGGGAAGGGGTCCAGCAAGAAGAAAGCCGAACAGGAAGCCGCGAAAGACGCGATTTCCAAGCTTGCGCGTTAAAAACAGGCTCTTTCGCAATGTTTCTCATATTGACATTAAACGTTTCGATGCGTAAAATTATGAATGCTTAACGCTAGGTGGTGTTACAGTGAAGTTTTCAAAAAGAGATCTGGCCGGATTATCAAACGGTCACCTTGTATTCCACGATGAACCTTCATTCGATGAAAACGATCTGAAGGAATATCCGCGGATCCGCAAAGTTTTGTCGGTAAGTGCGGACGGTAAGGGAGAATACGATGTGTCCGATGGTCATCTTTATCTGAATCTCAAAATCACGGGAGAAATCGTTGTGCCGTGTGATATAACATGGGAAGACGTGATCTTACCGTACGATATTGATGAGGATGTGGAACTGGTCTTCGGGAATTCGGATGATCCGGATGTTTATCCGGTCAATTCCAATGTGCTGGATACCGATCCCGTGGTATTACGGTTGATCTATCAGGATATTCCGTTAAAAGTAGTCCGGGATGGAATTCTTGATTACCCGAAAGGGGACGGATGGGAAGTCATCCGTGAAGAGGACTATGTTCGGTCGAAGGAAAACAAGACCGATCCCCGGATGGAAAAACTGAAAGAATTGAACACGAAGAATTAGGAGGCGGAACTATGGCAGTACAACAGAGAAGAGTTTCCAAGACGAGAAAGGCGAAACGCAGAACACATTACAAGTTGGCTACACCGACATTGGTCAAATGTGCGAATTGCGGCGAATACAAACTTCCGCATCGTCTTTGCCCGAACTGTGGAGCGAAGTAAAGCGAGTAATCGCTTTTTTCGTTGGAAAAAATTGTTTCTTCGTAAGTTTATGTTATAATACGAGCGAAGAGAAGGAGTGATGACATGCCTGTAGTAGTAGATAAGGATACCTGCCTTGGATGCGGTGCTTGCAACGCTGCTTGCCCGACCGGAGCAATTGCTCTCAACGATGATGGGTTTGCGGAATGCGATGCGGAAGTCTGCGTCGATTGCGGGGCCTGTGTTGGTACCTGCCCGGTAGAAGCAATTACACAGGAATAACAGAAAACCAAGCCTAGCTTGGTTTTTTAAAGGATGGAGACATGACTGAGAATAAATACCCGGATTTAAATAAAGCACGAAAGAGAACCAAAGACCCCGTCACCATCGAACGGAACGCGATGAGTTTTCCGGCGGAGTTTTTTACGCTGGGGCTGGGAAAGACCTACTATATCCGCACTTACGGATGCCAGGCGAATTTTCATGATTCCGAAATGATGGCGGGTATTCTCGAAGAGATCGGGTATGCGCCGGCGGATGATATATCCAGGGCAGATCTGGTCATATTAAATACATGCGCGATCCGTGAGAATGCGGAAGACAAAGTGTTCGGTGAAGTAGGGATCCTGAAACACGATAAAGAGCACGGAAGAGATGTGATGATCGGGTTGGGCGGATGCATGATGCAGCAGCCTTCGATCGTAGAAAAGATCCGTAAAACATGGCCGGAAGTTAACTTTATCTTCGGAACGCACAACATGGTGCGCTTACCGTACCTGATCCGTCAGGCAATGGCTCAAAAACGCCCGTACATCGAAGTTTTATCCGAGGAAGGGAAAATATACGAGAACATCCCGATGCGCCGTGAGGAGGCTTATAAGGCCTATGTCAGCATCATGGACGGATGCGACAAATTCTGCACGTATTGCATCGTACCGTTTACACGCGGCAAACAAAGAAGCCGCCTGGCTGAAGATATCCTGCGTGAAGTAAGGGAGCTGAAAGATGCCGGTTGCCGGGAAGTAATGCTGCTGGGGCAGAATGTCAATGCGTACGGAAAGGATCTGGAAGATTCCTATGGCTTTGCGGGGCTGCTGAAGGAAACGGCGAAGACCGGAATCGAAAGAATCCGCTTTATGACTTCCCATCCGTGGGATTTTACGGATGAGATGGTTGAAACGATCCGTGATTATCCGAATATCATGCCGTATTTCCATTTGCCTGTGCAGTCGGGATCGGATGAAATCTTACGCAGAATGGGAAGAAGATA
>CACYEP010000058.1 GCA_902773425.1 uncultured Erysipelotrichaceae bacterium
CGAAAGCCTTGATGATGCGTTACGTCGTTTCAAGAGACAGGTTTCCCATAACGGAACCCTTGCTGAAGCTCGTAAAAGAGAATACTATGTGAAGCCGGGCGTTAAGAAGAAACTGAAAGCCGAGGCTGCACGCAAAGCAAGAAAGAAAAAACGCTAAGAAGCCGATATGGCTTCTTTTCTTTTGCCGGAAATGTGACATAATATTGTCATACAGAGGTGAATTCATTGACCAAAATATTTGACCTGCACGATGTGTCCTTAGAAGAATTGCGGAGCTTATACGGGACACATGACGCGAACCTTCATTCTGTCGAAAAGGTTTTTAACATATCACTGTACGAGGAAGACGGATGGATCTGCACGGATGATCCGGTGATTGCAGAGTCCGCGGAGAAACTGTTTTCCCTGATCCTTAAAAAAATCCGCGATGAAGAACCGCTTTCGGTTTTTGATATCTACCGGTTGGCGGAAGAATCCAAAGATCATACGGCGGAAGATCCTTCGGACCTTTATTCGGTGCCTTTCGGAAGAAGTTACGATCACCGTCCGATTTATCCGAAGACCAAGAATCAAAAGACTTTACTGGAGACGTTTGAATCCAAGGATATGACATTTGTGATCGGTCCTGCGGGTACCGGTAAAACATATCTCAGCGTAGTTTATGCAGTAAACTGTCTGCGTTTGAATAAAACAAAGAAGATTATTATTACCCGTCCGGTGGTGGAAGCGGGAGAGAATCTGGGATTCCTTCCGGGAGATTTGGAAGAGAAAATCGATCCGTATCTCCGTCCGATTTTTGATGCGCTGGACCAGTTGGTATCTCCGGTGCAAAGGCAGCACTTAATGGAAAAAGGTATTGTTGAGATTGCACCTTTGGCGTATATGAGAGGCCGCACCCTGGATGATGCGATCGTGATTTTGGATGAAGCCCAGAATACGACGACGATGCAGATGAAGATGTTTTTGACCCGCATGGGATTCCATTCCAAGATGATCATCAACGGGGATACGACCCAGATTGATCTGCCTTACGGAAAGAAGTCCGGCCTGATTGATGCCTTGGAACGCTTGGACGGCGTGGAAGAAATCGGAAATGTGGAATTGACATCCAGAGATGTTGTCCGTCATCCGCTGGTTCGCAAGATTTTGGCCTGCTACGATAAGAAAGATTAGAAAGTTTGTTTTAGCCGTCCGCCGATAGGACGGTTTTTCCTGAAAAAAGACTTATAATAACTATGAATCGGAAAGGGGAGTATTGTATGTCGTACGTTGATGAAGCTGGTAAGAAAATTCGTGAAAAGTATGCGTCGGAGCCGGAATTTATTCAGGCAGTGGATGAAGTTCTGGAATCCTTGCGTCCGGTAATTGAGGCGGATGAGGAAAAGTACCGCAAAGAAGCCTTGATCGAACGGATCACAACTCCGGAAAGAGTAATCATTTTCCGCGTGCCGTGGGTAGACGACAAAGGAAATGTACAGGTCAATACCGGGTACCGTGTACAGTTCAACGGGGCTATCGGTCCGTTCAAGGGAGGATTGCGGTTCCATCCGTCGGTCAATCTTTCGATCTTAAAGTTCCTCGGATTTGAACAGGTGTTTAAAAACAGTTTGACCGGGTTACCGATCGGAGGCGCGAAAGGCGGTTCGGATTTTGATCCGAAAGGAAAGAGCGACCGTGAAGTCATGGCATTCTGCCAGAGCTTTATGAGTGAACTGTACCGTCATATCAATCATGACCGGGATGTTCCGGCGGGAGATATCGGTGTCGGTGCCAGAGAAATCGGGTATCTGTTCGGACAGTACCGTAAGCTGACCGCGCAGTTTGAAGGCGGTGTATTAACCGGCAAGGGATTGACTTACGGCGGATCGCTCGGCAGAAAACAAGCCACCGGATACGGCCTTTTATACATGACTGACGAGCTTTTAAAAGACCATGGAAAAGATATCGCGGGAAAGCGTATCGTCGTTTCAGGAGCCGGAAATGTGGCAATTTACGCGATTGAGAAAGCAACCGAACTCGGCGGTAAGGTGATTACCTGTTCGGATTCCACGGGATGGATTTATGACCCGGAAGGAATCGATGTGGAACTGCTGAAAGAAGTTAAGGAAGTTCACCGCGCAAGATTGACGGAATACGCGCAAAAACGTCCGAATGCCGAATATCATGAGGGTAAAGGCGTATTTACCGTACCGTGCGATATCGCGTTACCGTGTGCGACGCAGAACGAGTTATTGATCGATGATGCGAAGGCATTAACGGAAAACGGCTGTTTCGCGGTATGTGAAGGTGCGAATATGCCGACATCTTTGGAAGCGACGGAATACCTGCAGAACCACGGCGTACTGTTTGTGCCGGGAAAAGCTGCGAATGCCGGAGGTGTCGCCGTATCTGCGCTGGAAATGAGCCAGAACTCGGAGAGATTAAGCTGGAGCGTAGAAGAAGTTGACGGAAAACTTCAGGGCATCATGAAGAATATCTACAAGAATATCAGCGCGGCCGCAAAGAAGTACAATCTTGAAGGAAACTATGTTGCCGGCGCGAATATTGCGGGCTTCCTGAAAGTTTACGAAGCGATGAGCGCACAGGGCGTGATTTAGAAAACGGGGATATTCATGAATTTGTTGGAAGAAAAAATCCTGAAGTACGGAAAGGTCCTTCCGGGAGAAATCCTGAAGGTTGACAATTTTCTGAATCATCAGGTGGATATGGATACGATGTACTGGATCGGCGAAGAGTTCGCGAAGCGTTTTAAGGACGCGGGGATCACAAAGGTTTTGACGCTGGAGTCTTCCGGAATTCCTCCGGCGGTCATGACGGCGTATGAACTGCAGATTCCGTTCGTGTTTGCGAAAAAAGCAAAATCCGCCAACCTCGGTAATGCGGGGGTGTATACTTCGAAAGTACGTTCTTATACCTACGGAAACGAGTATACGATCACGGTATCCGATCAATATCTCGGAAAGAAAGATACGGTTCTGATCGTCGATGACTTTTTGGCCACCGGCGAAGCGGTTCACGGGATGCTGGAACTATGCGAAAAGGCCGGCGCAAAAGTCGCGGGCATCGGAATCTGTATTGAAAAGGGATTCCAGAACGGCGGAAAAGATCTGCGTGAAAAAGGGTATCATCTGGAAAGCCTGGCAGTGATTGATGAGATGAACGACGACGGAACGTTAAAATTCCGCAATCAGGGAGAATAGACATATGGACGATTATACGGAAAACGGGGAAGTGTATTCCGCTCCTCCAAGACGGAACAATACAGCTTTGATTATCGGGCTTCTGGTGGCGGCAATCGCCTTGACGGCGGCGTATTTTGTCATTACGAAATCCCGTACGGAGAAAGAAAACGACCATTCGGAAGAAATGACCGCCGTTGCGCAGCTGTTAAAGGAACAGTCTTCCTATCCGGGGCAGATTGATTATTACACCGGTTTACTGTCTCCGTGGACAGCGGATGATGAATTGATTTCGCTGGGGGATGAAGGGGAATACAACGGTATGGAGTATTTCAGCGTCAATAACGACTCCGATCATTTCTGGACCGGTACGATCCGTTTATACGAGGATTCCAAACTGATCTCGACAGAAGATATCGGCTTTGTGATGCCGCATAACTACGTGTATATCACCGAGGAATTGACTCCGATGCCGAACCGCTGGGATATTCAAAAATCATTATTTGTACGTTTTGATTACAATGAACCGCAATATCCGGTTTCCGCATATGAGTCCTATTATGATGAAGACGGAAGATACTATATGGCCTACGCGGCTTCCGGATCGAATATTAGCTATGAAAATGCCGTTTCCCTGGCAAAGCGCCAATACGGCATGAACATCCTCATGAATTATCTGAATGATGAGATGCTGATTTTTAATGAGGATACAACACAGATGTACGATTTCGGGGGATACCGCGAATATGATCCGGCGGATGCGTCTTTCAAGGCGGAATTCGATTATGACAATGCGCAGATCCGCATCATCGAGATTCATAACGGAGAATCTGCGGAACACGAATGGATGCCGGCAAGATAATTCTGATTGCGCTGAACGTGATCTCGTTTCTTCTGTTCGGCCTGGATAAGCGTTACGCTAAAACGGATCATGACCGTATTCCGGAAAAAACACTATGGTTCAGTGCGCTTTTGTTCGCAGGGCCGGGTGCGTATCTCGGAATGAAGGTCTTTCATCACAAAACAAAAAAGACAAAGTTTCGTTACGGGATGCCGCTTCTGATTTTGATTCAGATGGCGGCTCTTGTATACTTATATGGCAGAGGTGTTTTAACATGGTAGATGTATGGGAAGTAAAAGAACGCGTCATTGAAGATAACGACGCAGAATCCAAGAAGGTTCAGGCGTATCTTTCAAGCCGCAATGTCTTTATGGTGAATCTGATGGGTTCACCGGGTGCCGGTAAGACGACTACTCTTTTACGTATTATTGAAAATCTGAAAGACTCTTTCCGGATCGGTGTTATGGAAGCCGATGTGGATTCCAAGGTGGATGCGGAAACGATTGCGAAAACCGGAGTCCGCACCGTGCAGCTGCATACCGGAGGAAGCTGTCATATGGACGCGGATATGACGCTGCGCGGATTGAACTATCTGGATGCGGAAGGACTGGATGCAGTGTTCCTTGAGAATATCGGGAATCTGGTATGCCCGGCGGAATTCGATGTCGGCGCGGCTAAAAAAGTGATGATCCTTAGTGTTCCCGAAGGAGATGACAAACCGCTGAAGTATCCGCTGATGTTCAAGGTGTCGGATTGCCTGTTAATCAATAAAATCGATACGGCGCCGGTATTTGATTTTGATATGGACCGCCTTCATGAACATGTGTCCGCGCTGAACCCGGATATGCCGGTGTTCCCGGTTTCCTCCAAAACCGGCGAAGGGTTTGAAGTTTTCACGGATTGGCTGAAAAAAGAAATTCTTTCCTGGAGGAAACAGAATGTATAAAGTAATTGAAATTAAACAGAGCATCACTCATGCGAATGATCTGGATGCCGACGAGCTCAGGAATGAATTGAAAGAACGCGGAATCTTCGCGGTGAATCTGATGTCTTCCCCGGGATCGGGCAAGAGTACGTTTTTGAAAGCCACCGTAAATGCGCTCAGGAATGAACTGGGAATCGGCGTACTGGAAGCCGATATCGACTCGGACGTAGATGCGGCATTGATGGACAGCCTCGGCGTAAAGACCCTGCAGCTTCATACGGACGGAATGTGTCATGTGGATGCGGATATGATGCGCCAGGGTTTATCCGAAATGGACCTGGAAGGCGTGGAGGTATTATTCCTGGAAAATGTAGGTAATCTGATTTGTCCGGCGGAATTTGATACAGGCTGTCACAAAAACGTGATGATCTTGAGTATTCCCGAAGGCGATGACAAACCTCTGAAATATCCTTTGATGTTTGAAACCAGCGATGCGGTGATCCTCAGCAAACTGGATACTCTTCCGTATTTCAATTTTGATTTGGAAGCTGCCCAAGAGCGCATTCACCGTCTGAATCCGCATTGTGATATCTTCCCGCTGTCGGCAAAAACCGGGGAAGGTATGAAGGAATGGTTAACATGGCTGAAGAACAACGCGAAAATGTAACCGGGACGGCATCTTTGACTGTAGATGAATCCAATACCGCCAAAACCATGAAAAGCGGCTCTTTGGATGTTCTGGCGACTCCCGCGGTTGCGGCATTGATGGAAGAGGCTTCCTGCAACGCGATCCGGGATTTCCTTCCGGAAGGAATCACGACGGTCGGAATCTTATTGAATCTGCGTCATACTTCCGCGACACCGCTTCGCATGAAAGTATTTGCCGAAAGCCGCTTGGTGTCCCATGAAGGAAGAAAATATACATTTGAAATCCGTGCGTATGACGAAGCGGGCGAAATTGCCGAGGCGTATCATGAACGTTTTGAAGTCAAAAAAGAATCGTTTATGAACAAGGCAAACGCCAAGAAGGAGGAAAGCCGATGAACATTTCATTGAAAAACCGCGTAAAAGGGACATCCCTTGCGGCATTCCGGAAGGACTTCGAGTATCTTGCGAAGAAGACGCTGGAAGAAATTCATGATCCGGGGGACTACGATTGTTCGGTGATTCTGGTGAATGATCCGAAGATTCATGTCATCAACCGGGATTACCGCGGCATTGACCGGCCGACCGATGTAATCACGTTTGCGTTGATGGATGATCCCGATCCGTTTGATGAGGATGTGGAAGAACTGCAGTCGGAACTCGGAGATATATTTATCAACTATGACGCGGTGGTGCGTCAAAGCGAAGAATACCGTCATTCGTTCCGCCGGGAAATCTGTTTCCTGTTTATTCACGGACTCCTGCATCTTCTGGGCTACGATCACATGACACCGGAAGATGAGGAAGTCATGTTCGGGATCCAGCGTAAAGTACTGGATGCGTATATACCGTTTGATGATGAAAATTCGAAATAAATTCCGTTATGCGGCGAAGGGCTTAAAGATCTTATTGAAAGATTCCAGCGTGCTCTTGCAGACCGGTATTGCGGTGATTGCCGTAGCCGCGTCTTTCCTGTTTCATTTTGAAGATTATGAAAAGCTGGCGGTATTTATTCTTTGTGTGATCGTTATCGGGACGGAATGCGTGAATTCCGTGGTAGAATATATGGCAGAACAGATGGACCCTGCGAAAGATCCGGCAATCGGCAAAATCAAAGATATGATGGCCGGCGCAGTCCTTTGTGTATCGATCGGCGCCTTGATCGCCGGCGTATGGATGTTACTGCGACATATTTAGGAGAAAGTTATGACCAGAGAAGAATTATTACATGAAGCATTTGAAGCGATGAAGAATTCCTACTCCCCGTATTCCCATTATCCGGTGGGTGCCTGCCTTTTGACCAAAGACGGAAAGAAGTATTACGGGGCGAATATTGAGAATGCGTCGTTCGGACTTACCAACTGCGCGGAACGCAGTGCCGTATTCAACGCGTATTCCAACGGTGTGAAGAAGGAAGATATCGAAGCTCTCGCAATTGTTTCGGAAGGACCGAAGGTTGCGGCGCCGTGCGGAGCCTGCCGTCAGGTATTGAATGAACTTCTGCCTTCGAATTGCCCGATTTATCTTTCCAACCGTAAAGAGACGGTAACGAAGACCATCGAAGAACTCTTGCCGATGAGCTTTGGACCGGAGGATGTTCTTTAATGGAATATAAGTCCGGTTTTGTCTCCATCATGGGAAGGCCGAATGTCGGAAAATCCACACTTCTGAATCAGATCATCAAGGAAAAAGTGGCGATTACGACACCGAAGGCGCAGACAACGCGGAATATGATCCGCGGGATTTATAACGGGGAAGATACCCAGATCGTCTTTGTAGATACCCCGGGAATCCATAAGCCGCAGCAATTATTGGGCCGTGAAATGGTCCGCGAGGCCTGGAGTTCCCTGGAGTCCGTCGATGCGGCATACCTTTTGATTGACGCAAAGCGAGGATTTACTTCGAAGGATGCGGAAATCTTAAAACGGATCCGTGCCAATGAAATCCCGGTTTTGATGATCGTCAACAAAGTCGATTCGATCAAGAAATCGGAACTGATTGAATTGCTGAACAGCATTCCTTCCGGTGAAGTGGAAGAAATCATTCCTGTCAGTGCCCTGAAAGGATTGAATATTGAGGAACTGATCGCGACCACCAGGAAATTCCTTCCGAATGATGAACCGTTCTATCCGGAGGAACAGTACGCGGATACGACGGAGAAATTCTCTGCCGCGGAATTGATCCGGGAGAAATTGATGCTGCTGACGGAGGAAGAAATACCTCACAGTCTGGCGGTCATTGTCGACAAGATGGAGTTTAACCGCGAAAGCGTGGCAATCTACGCATCCATCATCGTAGAGAAGGATTCGCAGAAGGGCATCGTGATTGGGAAAAACGGCGAGAAACTCAAACAGGTCGGAACCCTTGCGCGCAAAGATATTGAACATATGCTCGGAAAGAAAGTGTTCCTGCAACTGTACGTGAAAGTTGAAAAAGACTGGCGGAACCGCATGAATGCCTTAAGGGAACTGGGGTTCGGTGAAAAAGATATAGAAAATGAATGACGAGACAACCTTTCTTGTTTTAAGACAAACCGATTATAAAGAAAACGATCTGATCCTCGGCGGACTTTCCCCTGAGGGTCAGGTTTCTTTCGTGGGAAAGGCACTGAAAAAGACAACCAGTAAAAACGCGTATGCGTGTCAGTTGTTTTCGGAATGCGTGATCCAATATGACAGAAAGCCGGATAAAGATATTTACCTGATGAAGACGGCTTCTTTGGTGAACGGACACAGGCCTTTGCGGGAAGATCTGGATCTTCAGATTGTTGCGTCGGTGATTGCGGAACTTTCCTTAAAAGTTCAAAACGGGACCGATTTATTCGAAATGACCAAAAAAGCATTTCAGGAATTGGAAAAGAAAGAACGTCCGTTTACCGTATTGTCTCTTTATCTTTCGGACCTGCTGAAGCGGGAAGGAAACCAGCCGATGGTTGACGCCTGCGTGCGATGCGGTAATACCAAAGGCATTGTCGCGTTTTCCGTGGAGGACGGAGGATTTGTCTGTGCGGACTGTGCCAAACTGAAATATGCAAAGCCGTTTGAGACGGAGGACTTGAAAATGATCCGGATTCTGGTCAAGGGATCCATGGAGAATCTTGAAAAGATACCTGTTGAAGCGGAGAAGGCTAAATTCGCGAGATTGCTGCTGGACCATTTGATTTATCATACCGGAATCCGGTTGATTTCCAGGAATTTCTTTGACACATGGTATCCGGAAGATTAACAGACAATACGATATCTTTTATTTGTGATAAAATAGTTGAAACGTATTCATAAAAGATGATAAATATACTTGTAAAAGTTTTTTGGAGGAAATATGGCGGAATACAGCATTGAGAAAATCGTAAATCATTTAAAGACAACGGGATTTGTCTATCAGGGATCGGAAATCTACGGAGGTCTCTCCAACACCTGGGATTTCGGTCCGCTGGGTGTCGCGTTAAAAGATAACATCAAACGCGCATGGCAGAAGAAGTTTATTCAGGAACAGCCGAATAACGTGGAAATCCAGTCGGCAATTTTAATGAATCCGGAAGTATGGGTAGCGACCGGACATGTGGCGAATTTCTCGGATCCGCTGATCGACTGCAAACAGTGTCATGCGAGACTTCGCGCGGACAATATGATTGAGGACTTTTCTAAGGGCACCGTTAACCCGGAAGGATGGTCCAATGAGGAAATGATGAATTATATCCGTGAAAACAATGTACCGTGCCCAAGCTGCGGCGGACATGATTTCACCGATATCCGTAAATTCAATTTGATGTTCAAGACTTTCCAGGGTGTCTTGGAAGATTCCAAGAGCACCATCTATCTGCGTCCGGAGACTGCACAGGGAATGTTTGTGAACTTCAAGAATGTTCAGCGTACAATGCGTCTGAAACTTCCGTTCGGTGTATGCCAGATCGGCAAGAGCTTCCGTAATGAAATCACTCCGGGAAACTTCATTTTCCGCACCAGAGAATTCGAACAGATGGAAATGGAATTCTTCTGCAAGCCGGGAACCGATTTGGACTGGTATGAATATTGGAAACAGTACATCATCGATTTCCTGCACGGACTCGGAATGAAGGAAGAAAACATGCGTCTTCATGAACACAGCGACGAAGAACGTGCGTTCTATTCCAAAGCGACCGTAGACGTACAATATAAATTCCCGTTCGGATGGGGTGAATTATGGGGCCTTGCGGACCGTACGGATTATGACTTAAAGCGTCATCAGGATCACTCCAAACAGAATCTTGAATATCTTGATCCGTTTACCAATGAAAAATACCTCGCATATTGCGTAGAACCGGCGGTAGGCGTGGAACGTCTGTTCCTGGCGTTTATCTGCGGCGCGTATGATGAAGAGACGCTGGAAGGCGGAGATACCCGTATCGTGCTGCATCTCAGCCCGGTATTGGCTCCGGTGAAATGCGCCGTTCTTCCGTTAGTCAAGAAACTGAATGAACCGGCTGCGGAAATCTATCACAAGTTAATGAAAGAATTCCCGTGCACCTATGATGAAACCGGTGCGATCGGAAAGAGATACCGCCGTCAGGATATGATCGGAACTCCGTATTGCGTAACTGTCGACTTCGATACTCTGGAAGACGGATGCGTTACGGTCCGTGAACGTGATTCGATGGAACAGAAACGCGTAAAGATCGAAGAGGTCGCGGAATTAATTAAACCAAAATTAAATTTCTAGGAGGAAAATGGCACTGATCCGTCAGGAAGACATTGAAAAAATCCGCTCGGCGGCGCGCATTGAAGATGTTATTGCGCATTATATTCCCGTGGAGCGTTCGGGCAAAAGCGTAAAAGCTGTTTGTCCTTTTCATGATGACCATGATCCTTCCATGATGATCTCTCCGGACAAACAGCTGTTTAAGTGCTTCGTGTGCGGTACTTCGGGAAATGTGTTCGGATTTGTCGAACAGTATAAGAAGATTCCGTTTCCCAGTGCAGTGCGTGAAGTCGCAAAAATGATCGGCTATGATTTGCCGGATGATGAGGAACAGGCTCCGAAATATAAGGAAGACCCGCGAAGCGAAAGACTGCATGATCTGCTGAATACGGTCATAGAGTATTCTGAATATCAATTATCCATTCCGGAACACGCGGCCATCAAACAATATGTCTTGGGAAGAGGTATTACGGAGGCGCAGATCCGTGATTATCATATCGGATATCTGCCGGACCGCAATTTGAACCGCTTTTTAACCAATAAAGGATTTACGGATGAAGAAATCGTGGATTCCGGCATGGCAATCATGCGGGAAACCGGATTGGCCGATCTCTTTGTGTCCCGTTTGACGATTCCGATTTTCAACGAATACGGCAAGCCGGTCGGATTTACGGCCCGCACGATGATTCATGATGACCGGAAATATATCAATACCGCTGACACATTCCTGTATGACAAGAGTAAAATCCTCTATAATCTTCACCGGGCAAAGGATTCGATCCGCAAGCTTGGATATGCGGTATTAGTCGAAGGCCCGATGGATGAGATGGCCATAGAACGTGCGGGATTCAATAATGCCGTGGCGTCCTTAGGAACATCCTGCACAAGAGAACAGCTGGCACTTATTAAAAAATATACGAAGACAGTGCTGATCTGTTACGACGGAGACCGGCCGGGACAGGCGGCAAACTTCAAGACCGGACAGCTTGCGTTATCTCTTGGATTAAAAGTGCGCATCGCCAACAATACCACGGAGCTGGACCCGGATGAAATTGAGAAAAAGTACGGCGCGGTGAAAAACCGGGAAATGATTGAAAAAGCCATCGGGTTTATCGATTTTTCGGAGAAATACCTGCGCAGCGGATATAACCTGGACTCCTATGACGGCAAACAGAAATACGCATCCAGGATGATGACGATTATACAATCCAGCCCTGACGTCTATGAGAGGGAATATTTTACAAAAAGATTGTCCGAAAGCACCGGACTTAGTATAAAATTATTAGAAGGCTTTTCCGGAAAAGAGAAACCTGCAGAAACCAAGGAAACACCGAAGGTTTATCAGAATACCGTCCGGGAAAGACTGGATCTTTTGCCTCAGTATGAGGTACTTAATCAGATGATGAAATCTCCGCAGGCAATTCCGGTATTCAACGAAAGGCTCGGATATCTCAAAGACGATTCCTGTAATCAGCTGCAGCTGTACATTACGGAATATTACCGAAAACACAACGAGATGGATCTGGCAGACCTTTTGACGATGATACCGGAGGAGCCGCTGCGTAAAATCCTGCTGGAACTTGAAGGATGGGAGATGTTATCTTCCGAATACTCCAAGACGATACTGGTAGATTCCATGGAGAGGATCAAGAGGCTGAGTGCTCAGCAAAAAATGGAGATCCTGAAGGAAAAAGCCAAGTATGTGTCCAAGGAGGAACAACTGAAGATCTTGCAGAATTACTCTGCGCTGGCGGACAGCAATAGAAAGCGAGGATCAGAAAATGACAAAGGCGAAAAAAACTGAAGTAACTACAGAAGAAACGGTTACCGAGGCTGTCATTCCGGAAACTGAAACAGGCGAAAAAGCGCCGAAGAAGAAACGTACAACTTCCAAGAAAAAGGAAACGGCAGCAGCTGAAACTGCTGCGGCAGAAACTTTGGCGGAAGAAGAACCGAAACCGAAAGCGAAAAAGAAAACTTCCAAGAAGGCTGCGGCGGAAGAAAAGGAAGAAACGGAAGGACCGAAGCCGGAGAAAAAATCTTCCAAGTCCAAAGCTGCGAAACAGCCGGAAGAAATCCGCACCTTGGACGATATCAAGAATGATTTCCTTTTGAAGGCGGAAAACAACAACGAAGTCACCAATACCGAGATTATGAATGCCATCGAACATCTCGATATGTCAGATGATGACATGAATGATCTTTATGAATGGTTCAGCGATCATGACATCCTGATCACCGATGATGCGATTTCGGATGATGAAGACGATTTCGATGTCGCATTGGATGACGATCTGATGGATGACGAAGATGACCTTCTGTTGGATGAAGAAGCGGAGGAAGATCCGGAAACCGAGATGATCCGCCGGATCCAGTCTGCGTACCAGGACATACCGGGCACCAAGAACAATGACCCGGTCAAGATGTATTTAAAGGAAATCGGACGTATTCCGTTATTGAAGCCGGAAGATGAAATTGAAATTGCCAAGCGCATCAAAGAAGGCGATGAAGAAGCCAGAGAAATCCTGATTTCTTCCAACCTGCGTCTGGTTGTCTCCATTGCGAAAAAGTATGTCGGCAGAGGACTTCTCTTCCTGGATCTCATTCAGGAAGGAAATATGGGCTTGGTAAAGGCCGTAGAAAAATTCGATTATACCAAAGGTTTTAAATTCTCGACGTATGCGACATGGTGGATCCGTCAGGCAATCACCCGTGCCATCGCCGACCAAGCCAGAACAATCCGTATTCCGGTCCATATGGTGGAAACGATCAATAAGCTGACACGTATCCAGCGCCAGCTCGTCCAGGAACTCGGACGCGAGCCGACGGCGGAAGAAATTGCGGACCGTATGGGAGGAATCACTCCGGAAAAAGTCCGTGAAATTCAAAAAGTTGCGCTGGATCCGGTATCTTTGGAGACGCCGATCGGTGAGGAAGACGATTCCCACTTAGGTGATTTCATTGAAGATAAAGATGCGGAATCTCCGGACCAGTATGCGAACAACCAGCTTCTTAAAGAAGAAATCAATGAAGTGTTAAGCGGACTTGCGGAACGTGAAGAAAAAGTTCTGCGCTTAAGATTCGGCTTGGAAGACGGCAGAAACCGTACATTGGAAGAAGTAGGAAAAGAATTCAATGTAACCCGTGAGCGTATCCGTCAGATCGAAGCCAAAGCAATCCGTAAGCTGAAACAGCCGGCCCGTCTGAAGCTCTTGAAAGATTTCGTACCGAAGAATTAGTCCATGCGGAAAAAACGTCTCGCAGCGTTGATGGAATTCATTTCGGCAGAGGATTCGGTGCTGGATGTCGGCACGGACCACGGATATCTGCCGGTGATGCTGAGAACCAAGTTTCCGGAAATGAGAATCGGAGCTTCCGATATAGCGGACGGACCGTTGAAGAATTGCGAAGAAACGTTCCTCAGAAACCGGATTCATGATATTTCCCTGTATAAATCAGACGGATTGAAGCAAATCCCAGATTTGTATTCATGCGCGGTAATTGCCGGCATGGGAGGGGAGACCATCGTGAAAATCCTACGGGAAGGAAATCCGTTCTTACAGAATGTTTCGAAACTTGTTTTGGAACCGAATTCCGAACCGGAAAAAGTCCGCAGGTATCTGGGTGAACACGGATACCGGATCACCGATGAAAAACTTGTGCACGATTATAAATATTATTGCCTTATTATGGCAGTCCCCG
>CACYEP010000059.1 GCA_902773425.1 uncultured Erysipelotrichaceae bacterium
CCAATCAATTGCATTGGGCAGTTGAAGATGCCATACACAAACTCGAACAGATACCAGCTCCTGAAGGGTACACTAGTAATGACAGGATTTAGGGAATAAACTAATGACGTTTTACGAAAAGTTCCAGTTAATGATAGTGGTGAGAGAGTTGCGCTAAAATCGTTCGCTTACCCTATTCATCGCTAATAGAAGCTGAAAAGAGCACTACAGAATGAGGACATATGCTTAGGCGATGCGATCATTTATCTTTTGTATGTAGCCCGGGACAAGGAACCTATGGTCCAAAGGAATAATATTGTTATATTCAGGCTAGACAAGATCACTCATCTTATAAAGGAGTTAATCTGAAAAGCAATGGCAAATGATTTACTTTTGCGTGCAACGACAATTGCTAATCGTTTTCATGAGATCATTCAAGAAGACCAAGCTATAGATAAGGCTTATAATAATACTAAAAAAGAAATTGATGCAAAATATGCAGCTAAGCTGGCTGATATAGAAGCAAGACGCCAGAGCAGAATTGCTGCTGCAATATCTCATGATAAATCGGCTCAATCCAACATTCTATCAGCAATGACTGCATTAGCTCAGTATGAGACTAAAATTCCTGAGAAGTATAAAAAGAAGTATCAGCAGAAGCAGGTTGCAGCAAATGCACCTGATTTTCAGAAATTAGATGAGCTTGCCACTAAAATAAATGATAGAACCATAAAAGGAAGAGCATGTCGGCTCGTAAAAGCAAACGGCTATTCCCCTTTATCATATATGATAAATGAATACTTTGACTGTATAGAAGCAGCAAAGGTCTACCTGAAGAATGAACATCGCAAAAGCTCAGAGTATCTATCACATGAAAAAGCAGCTGCAGACTCTCAGTTTTTGCAGGAAAAGCACGATGCAGATCAGAAGCGAAGCTCGTTTCATGCCCAAAATGACAATTTGCATAAGCAAAAGAGCGATGCACTCCAGTCCAGATTTATGGCACTCGTCAATGATCCTTTGTTAGCCCAGTTTGATAGTGATTTACTGCATTTTGAAGAGAGTATTGGTGCACTTGATGAATCATGGGGAGTCTATACGCCTTATTCTGAGTTTCCTTCTTGTTTGATGATTGGTGCCGTTTCTGTTCCTTTCTCCATACCATCGCCGGCAGATAAAATGATTCGGGAAAAAATACCTGTTGCGTTCAGTTCTAACAGGGGTTTCCTTGTACCGCTGACCCTTTCAATGGCAAAGCCTGTTCAATTGCTTATCAAGTACGATGAACGTTGCAAGAATATTGTTATGGAGGGCATTCAAAGTTTTCTGTTGAAATGGATTAAGTTCATGCCCTTATGTTCGTTTAGCATAACATATATAGATCCAAATGACAGAGGATCAAATCTTGGGCAATTACAAAAGCTTGAGGAGATAGCAACTTGGGATGTTTGTAAAAAAACATATGCGTCTCGAGAGGATATCACAAGACGGCTAAAGGAGTTAGAACGATTTGTGGATTCCACCTGTTCCAAGTTAGCGGGTGTTGAATCAGTGTACGAGTACAATGTGCAATGCGAGCAGCCGATTGTTCAGCAATTGATAATAATCAATGACTTTCCCGAAAAAATGGATCGCGCCGCTGAAGAGTCGCTCGAGGTGCTTATCAACAACGCAAAAAAATGTGGGATTAGTATGATCTTCACCAAAATGGGAAGCATTGATGATTTACCTCAAGCGATTCAGGGTAGTTTTCTTCAAATTAATGCAACAGTAAACGGATGTACGGTTCCCGTAAACAATAAGATTTACGATTTTCAGTTCGACACAATGCCTTCACGTGGCGATCAGTTTATTGATGATGTCAAAGCTGTTTATAATGGAGGCTTTAAAGTGGATAACAGCTTTAAGAACTATTTTTCGCTTAACTCTTTTAGTGGATATAGGGAAGCAACTGAATCCATTTTGATACCATTTGCGGTGAATTCAAGAAAGCAATTGGTTGAGTTGGAATTAGGAGCTCCCCTTTCCGCACATGCTCTACTGTCAGGTGCAACTGGTTCAGGAAAATCGACTACGCTTCACATGCTAATTACATCAATCATTCTAAACTACCATCCTGATGATGTGGAGTTATGGTTAGTAGATTACAACAAGGTTGAATTTGCAGAATATATTCCGAACATGCCTCCGCATATTAAACTGATTGGCTTAGAGCGTGGTCGAGAGTTCACATTTAGCTTGCTCAATAAGATCAATCAAGAGTGCCTACGCCGGATGGAGCTGTTCAAACAAGCTGGTGGAATTAGCGATATCAAAGAGTATAAACGCAAATTTGGAGTTCGATCCCTGCCAAGAATTGTTTTGATGATTGACGAGTTTCACCAATTGACTCAAGCCATTCAAGACGAGCCAGAGTATGTTACTATCCTTGAAAACATTTTATCTGAGTACCGGAAGTTTGGCCTGTCTTGTTTCTTTAGCGATCAAGCAATTAGTACTGGGCTACGCGGATTGACCGAGAAAGGCAAGAAACAGATACTCGCTCGTCTGGCGATGAAAAACGATGACGAAGAGATTAAAGAGACTTTGTCTATTCGCACATTTAGTGATGAGCTAAGCGAATCAGTCAAACACTTGAAAGAGGGAGACATCATTTTTAAAAGGTCGATAACTGGCGATAACGGGCAAGATCAAATTGTCATTGAAAAACACAGAACCGTATTTGTCAACAAGGAAGAAAGAAAGCAAAGCATTGCTTATTCCAAAAAACATCTTGAGCAAGGATATGTAAAGGATGGTGTCATCATTGTGGATGGGAAAGATAGAAGCCAGTTTGATGAAGATGCCATACTTAAATACGAATCCTCGCACAGAGAACCGACCGATGTTAGTGTTCCAATTTACCTGGGAACCCCGGCAACTCTTGATCCCGTTTTCTGCTTCTCTTTGCAAGACCGACTTGATTCAAACATCATGGTTATAGGTGCAAATACTGAGATGAGAGCAAGCATAGTTCTGTATACAATGAGCTGCTTCTCCCGGCTTCAAAACTATCGTATAGCCGTATTTGCAGACAATAAAGATGAACTATTCCAACAGTTCAAAGATTGTCTCCTCTCCTTTGAATCAAACAATATTTTGGTGACTTCAAATATTGCTGAAATATGCTCATATGTTGACGGTCTTTTAAATAATGCCCGTAATGGAACCCAGCCCAAAACACTTCTAGTCTGGTTAGGGATTGAGTCTATAGGGGCTGATCTGAGCATGCTTCCTGAAAAAGATAAAACGCACAATGACCAAAAAACTAAAAACAACGATGCGGTGACAGATTTAATGGATGAAATCGATTCTCTCCTTGCCGCATTTGATGAGCCGAGTACTGCTGGAGAATTGAAACAAACCACGAAAGAAACATCAGTTACTGCTTCATACTCCGGATATGACGCAAGAGATGATATTTCTGAATTAATTA
>CACYEP010000060.1 GCA_902773425.1 uncultured Erysipelotrichaceae bacterium
GACAAGGGCACGTAAGGAATTGCCGTGTGCCGCGATGATTACGCGTTTTCCTTCCTTCATCTTCGGAAGGATCTCTTCGTTGTAATACGGAACAACACGTTCGATCGTGGTCTTTAAGCTTTCATGGAGCGGAAGATCCTTCGGATCAACGTCACGGTATTCCGGAAGATTGATCGGAGCTCTTTCATCGCTTTCTTCCAGCGCAGGCGGCTTAACATCAAACGAACGGCGCCAAATCTTTACCTGTGCTTCGCCGTACTTTTCCGCGGTTTCGGACTTATTTAAGCCCTGTAAAGCGCCGTAATGACGTTCATTTAACTTCCAGCTCTTGATAACCGGCAGCCAGTTGCGGTCCAAACCGTCAAGAATGTGATTCAGAGTGTGAATCGCACGCTTCAGATAGGAAGTGTAGCAAAGATCGAAATCATAGCCTTCTTCCTTCAGCAGAAGACCTGCCTGTTTCGCTTCTTCATGACCCTTTTCGCTTAAATCGACATCGGTCCAGCCGGTGAAAAGGTTCAGCTTGTTCCATTCGCTTTCGCCATGTCTAACCAATACTAATTTTGTCATAGTTTCTCCTTTATAACCTTTATAAGGATGCGGACATCCGTAAGAATTATACACTAAACAGTCTTTGTTTTTCTATGGAAATCCCCTCAGTTTCTGATAATCCGGCCCATGAACTCTTCCATGGCACTCAATAAGGCATTTACGCCTTCCGGTTCCAAGGGCAAATGCCCCGCGCCGGGAAGCACACATTCGCATTTTGGCGCCTTGATCCGCTCAAAGAAGCCTTTTCGTTCGCGCACCGCGAACCATGCGTCATCTTCCGGCATCGCCAGAAGCACCGGACACCGGTCAAACTCTTCCGGCTTCCTGCGGAATTCATGGTTCATCAAGGAATACAGATATCTCATTTGAAGCACGCATTTTCCGGCGTGCGGATCTTCCCGTATGATTTTTGAGGCATCCGGATGATTGGTGATCTTTGAAAAATCCGCGACATCCTCCAGAGGGATCTTCTTACCCGGCAAGAGCCATTGCCAACGCTTAAGATTATCCGTCACATCCCGGTAACGCTCCTCCGACCCGCAGAAAGATACCTGCGAGGCTAAATCTTTCGGGTCGGGATACATCGTCGCCATAACCCCTTTTACACTCTTCATGGCGCATGCCGCATCGTACGCAGCCGTTCCCCCGAATCCGGTTCCGGCCATAAATACCGGTTTTTTCAGGGAATCGCCCAAATACGAAATGAGATCGATCACGTCTTCATAATTGACGGTTCCTTCATGGACCGTATATCCGAAAAACGGCAGATCCGGACAGATGACCTCATAGCCGTCCTTCAGAAGCCTTGATGCGATAAATGAAAGATACCTGCCGTTTTGTCCGAGCCCGTGAATCATCACGACCGTCTCCTTCGGTTCTTTGGGAGAATACCGGTCTATGTGCACCTGGAAACGGCCGTAGGAAAACACCTCTTCTTTCGGAAGAGTCTTTCCCGTAAACCGGCTTTCTTTGGGCAAATACGACTGAAACCGCAGGGTCGCGGCATCTTTCATGTAACCGTCCATACTATTTTTTCAAAAATCCGAAGAGTCCTTTCTTTTCATAAGGCTCTTTCTTTACCGAGATCAGTTCATACCCGATCTCCGAAATCGCCTTTTTTAACGCATCTTCGTCCAAAGGTTCTTCCGCAACAATCACGGACTGTCCCTTCCGATGATCCGAAGACACCTTTTTCACCTTGAAGTTATTGCGGATCACATCGTTCATATGCGCTTCGCACATATCGCACATCATTCCGTCAATCTTACATGTAATCTGTACCATACTTAGCCTCCGTTAGATTTATCTAACAGATTATACACCTTCTAGAAGATCTCCGTTAGTTTCTGTTGGGAATATGTTTTCCAAGAAGTCTGTTTCGCCTCGATGATGCGGTCCTGTTCCGTCACGTTTCCGATTAACAGCGGAGATTCCGGGTCGTGCAGCTTCCGGTTTTGAATCACTGCCGCACGGTTGGAGTTGGCATAGCAATACCGGCAGAAATGCCCGCAGGTATCATACATGCCGATATCACTTCCGAGATAACACGCGCACCCGTCTCTATGATACCTCGATTTGGGAACTTTGACGGGAACTCCGGCGGCTTCGCAAAACATTTTCTCGGTCATGCAGCCGTCACAGTCCGCACCGTATTCTTTCCACACATCCCCTTCATTACAGGGACGCACGGTCATATGATGCTCTTTCGCAATCTGAATGATTTCCTTCCCGAGTTCAATTCTCGTATCCCAGTCAACTTCCCGGATCTCCGGTGCATTCCGCTTAACTTTTTCATACAGATCCACAAAACTGAATACGCAGGTCGACACATATCCGTCCAGTTCTTCCGCAATCGTCCGGAATGCCCGCTTATGGTATTCGACCGTATACCTTTCATTGATGATGATCGGATCATATCTCCATCCGGCGCATTGTTTTCCAAGCCGCTTTCCGATTTCCTTGGTAACTTCGATGATCCGGTGCTTATCCGGCACATTCGGTTCCATGTCATTCCCGTACGGTGTAACCGTCACGTACCAATATTGCGCATAAGGCTTCAGATATTCCGCGTATTTCATCATCGGTTCCGGATTTTTCGTGCAGAAAACAATCAGATCCACGACACTTGGATCCAATGTATATTTCATCACCAAAGAGGGATCGTAGGGGCTTCGTGACATCACGTAACCCTCCTCCAGGCGGTTTTTAAACCACTCCGCGTAAAATGCGGGGATATCTGTGCGGTTTCCTGTATGTAAGATCATATCTACAGTGTACTCCAAAAAGAAAAGAACCTGGCCTCCCAAACCCGGTTCTTTCTGATATTTCTACTTTTTCTTTGCGAATAACGCCCGGATCAGAAGCGCCGTTAATGCAATCAAGCCGATTAAGATCATAACCGACCCGGTATTCACCGCGGAACCTCCGAACCCCAACGGATCCGGTGCGATATCCGCATGTGCCGTCACAGCGCTGAATACACCCAGCAATACTGCGTACACAGTCCCGGCAACCGTTTTCAGAAAATGATGTTTTGGCATAAGAGACCTCCTGTCATAGACACAAGATTCATAATGAGGGAATAACGGAACGCCCCCGCCTTATCCGTTAACCACTTTTTATAATACACGTATTCTATAAAAAATACGATAGGTTCCAGCACACAATAAGAAATCGCAATCGTGACCCAATAATTCCCTATGAATCTGTAAATCAAAAGAATCGCCAGACTCAGGGAAAGATTGGTGACCGCATTCACCAACCCGATCAAAAGATAGTCCTTCGGATTCCGGATTTTTAAGAAATAAGCGGCCGCAAACTCAAACAACTCCGTAAGGATCAAAGGCCTTAAAAAGTACAATACCGCATCCGTCATGTACGGCTTCCTTCCCTGTTCCAAACCCAAAGGAAAATTCCCAGGGACAGAAGGCTTCCCGCGGTGCCGATCCAAAGAGGATCATGAACACTCAGAACACCGTAATACACCGGCAAATATCCGATAAACAACCCGAAGGTGAGGATTCCGAACGCAAGTCCCGGAGTATCCGGCATCATTTCCTTCAGCATATACAAGGTCACGGGCATGGTCATATTGAAAAAGAAGAGTCCGAGCATTCCGGGGATCATATTCTTTCCGAGCGCGAACAATACCGCCGCCCCAAGAAGCGTTACGGTTCCCGCCGTCTTCCGGGAATACTTAGCAAACACAAACCCTCCGGCAGCTTTTCCCAACGCCACGAACAGAACCGAAATCAATGTGACCGTCGCGCCGGTCTTCCATGGGAAACTCATCGCCATCCCGGTAAACGAACGCAAGACCACCACCAGGAAACATCCGGCCAGCACCGGAAGATATCCGGACGCCGGTTTCGCTTCATTTTTGAGTTCTTTCACTCGAACCCCCTTCAAGTGCACAGCCAGAAAAACCGTTCCCAGAATTCCGGTCAGCGCGCAAAGTCCGAGAACCGCCTCTTTGGGCGCGGATGAAGAAATCAATGTCCCTGCGCTTAAACCGATGGCCCCGGGAGCCACAAACACTCCGAGGCCTCTTCCCGCAAAACCGGCATGATCATCTTCATGAATCGTCAATACCCCGCCGCCTACATGAAATAATGCATTGCCGATTCCGAGAACAATCACGGACGTGAATGCCCCTAACAGCGTCATAATGACGCCTGCAGCCGTGAAAACAATTCCCGGCAGCATATTCCTTGTGCGGAGATTCCAAGCGTCTAAAACGACTCCGAGAGGCATCTGAAGTGCAAACGCGCAGAAGTTATACAACAGGAACATCTGCCCGCCTTCATGAAGCAGAATTCCGTATAAGGAAAACGCGCAGACGAAGTCCACCAGCATATGCAATACCGATAAGATGCCGATTGTCTTCCCTGCGCGTTTTTTCATATGTTTATTTTACACTATTTGGTCGGATCAAGGATCTTTCCGGCGAATAAAGCGTTGTTGCCGGAGTCGAGGATAAAGAAAGCGAACGGACGGTTTAATTCAACCAGTCTTGTCTCTCTTTGAACCGGTAATCCCGTAGTACTCACGATGACAGAGGTAACCGCTGCGGCTTCCGTTCCTTTTTCATCCAGTTTCAGCACTGCCTTGTGCAGAATATTGGAAACAGTAAGATCATGGGAAATGTTGCTGAAGTCTGCCTCATCCGAGAAAATCACATTTACTCCCAGTTCCTTGAGTCCTCTCATTAATTCTCCTTCATCGGAATAACTGACTTCGAGTTTTGGCATCCGCACATCTACATCGAAATTCATCGTCCCGTTTTCCAAAAGCCCGACCACATCCAAAGAATCCAGAGTGAAATCACCGGCTTTTTTCGGAAGGATTCCGACGAACTTGTATCCGCCGGCATACATCTTGGAGAAACCCACTGCCTGATCGTTTTCGTAATACTCGAATCCCGTACCGCTCATCATGTCGCATTTCACCTTGGAACCGTCGGTCAGAGTGAAATCATCCTGTTCGGTTTTGTAAAATTCATCCGTCCACGGTCCTTTGAAATAGATGGCATTCACCAACACATCAGACGCTTTTTCAACGACTTCCTTGTTCACGATTCCTTTGATCAGGTTACGCGTTTTTTCCGCTGCCCACGCGTTGATCTTATCCGCCGCATCCCCATGGAAATCCGCGGTTTGAACATCCGCACCGAAGTATTCCTTCAATAGACCGATGTAGTCTTCCGAAATCACCTGGTCTTCTTTGTACCATAAAGAATTTGCGATGGACACAAACGTATTCGGTCTGTCTTCTCTTCCGTTTTCCGAAGCTTTTGTCGCTTCAATCAACAGTTTCGCCGCCTTCTTCATCTCTTCATCCGTAAGCCCGAGATACGTTTTCAATTCATCGTAAGAACTTCCCGCGGCTCCGCAATACAGCATTCCCAATGCCATATCGACCGACATTGTGGACATAAAGAGATTCTCATTTTTCTTCTTTGCCTGATTTGCCAGATAATCAATTAACTTGACATCGTTGGAATTCAAACCGAATCCCAATGCCTTCTCAGGTTTCGATAACGGTACGACCACCGGATCGGTTAACTCAATCGGGCCTTCAATCGGCTGGTCTATAACGACCGGTTTTTCTGTTAAATTCGGATCTTTCATATTGCCCTCCGTTTTTTGGCCGCATCCCGCAAACATTCCTATTGCCAAGATCATTACTAAGAACGAACATAAGATTTTCTTCATTTCGAATACCTCACTTTTCATGACTGTTCAACCCATAACACAGAAAGCATTCCTTCAGGGTCACATGACGGTTACATCTTCGTATAACTTTATTATACGTTTTTTCAGGTTCCGGGTCATGAATTCATGTTGCAGGATTCCGGCTGTGTACATCCTACCGCACTTACAGGCCGAAGATGTCGCCTGCAAGGAGACATTTTCTGTTTGCCGGATCACATATACAAAAAAACGGGAACCTTCGGTTTCCTGAGGTTTCCGTTTTATTCACCAAATGGTGCCGGCAATAGGACTTGAACCTACGACCGCCGCATTACGAATGCGATGCTCTACCAACTGAGCTATGCCGGCGCATTGATTATTTTATCATAGATTGAAGGTTTGTCCATAAAAATCGACGCGGGATTATTTTTTTCGGATCACCAATTCCTTGTAACCGGTGGATTCGTCATATTCTCTGGACATTTCATATTCATCCAATGCCAAATAAACGATTTCCATCGTGGTGTTTACGGTGTTTCCGTATTTCAGATGTCCCCCGACGGTCTTTCCGTTTTTATCTGAAAGCGCAATATGAAGATGCGCGCCGTCTTTGGACATCGTGCCGGTTAACGAAACCACTTCATAATCCGCCTTATCATGTAAGGAGTCTTCGGCTCCCGCCAGGCGCACGGATATTTCCTTCAGACACCCGACCGCAGAGATTACCGCGCCGGATAACGCATTTTCTTTTTGCGCAAACTCTTCAATGCCCTTACGAAGATCTTCGCCTTCCTTAAGCCGGAATACCAACGGTCTCATAGTGTTTCCTCCGATAAAAAACCGCGGAAGATTATCTCCTCCGCGGTCATTATATCATCTTCTAAAATGACGGAACAACTTCGCCGCTGTACTTCTCTTCAATGAACTTCTTGACTTCCGGAGAAGTTAACGCCTTGTATAATGCCTGGATCTTGTCAAGGTTTTCGTTGCCTGCCTTAACCGATAAGACATTCGCGTAGGTCTTCGCAGCCAAGGAATCCGCGCCTTCCGTCGCCAGTGCATCATTCAATGTTAAGCCGACCTGTAACGCATAGTTTCCGTTCAATACGGCCAGATCCGCGTCCTGTAAGGAACGCGCCGCCTGCGCCGCTTCCACTTCGGTAACGGTGAGATTATGCGGATTTTCGGTGATATCCAGTACGGTTGCGGTTAAACCGGCGTTTTCTTTTAATTTGATCAAGCCGATATCCTGCAGTAATAACAGGGCTCTTGCCTCATTGGTCGTATCATTCGGAACCAATACCTGTCCGCCGTCCGGAAGATCAGCGAGGACCTTGGTCTTGCCGCCGAAGACTCCCATCGGTTCATAGTGAACGCCGCCCACGGATACGATATGCGTACCGTTCTGTAAGTTGAAGTCTTCCATATACGGAACATGCTGGAAGTAGTTCGCGTCCAGTTCACCGTCTTCAACCGCTGTATTCGGCAATACATAATCGTTGAATTCCTTGATTTCCAAAGTGTATCCTTCTTTCGCGAGGAGTTCTTTCGCGACTTCCAGAATCTCCGCATGAGGTGTCGGAGACGCGCCGACCTTGATGGTCTTTTCATCGGTGTTTCCCTTGGAGGAGCACGCCGTCAATGTAACACACAACAATACTGCAGTAAGAATCGTAATCAGTTTTTTCATAATTTTCCCCTTTATTTGTTTCGTTTATTGGATCTTCCGGCGATCCTGTTGCCGATTTCCTGTAGAATCTGTACGATCACGATCAGGAATAAGATCGTAATCGTCATAACCCGGAAATTGAATTTATAATAACCGTAATTCGTCGCGATGCCGCCTAAGCCGCCTCCGCCGACAAATCCGGCCATTGCCGTGTAACCGAGTATTGTTGTAACCGCAATCGCCGCGCCGACCAGCAAGGAGGGCAAGGCTTCCGGCAGCAATACTTTCGTAATAATTTGCCACGGGGTAGATCCCATGGATTCCGCCGCTTCAATGACGCCGGGATTGACTTCCTTCAAAGAAGATTCCACCATGCGGGCAATAAACGGCGTGCTGGCAATCACTAACGGAGGAATGACCGCCGTGGTGCCGATCGTTGTCCCTACCAAGGCTCTTGTAAACGGCATCACATATACCAACAGTAACAGAAACGGAACGGAACGGATGATGTTGACAATAAAGCCGAGAACATCATGAAGCCATTTGCACGGTAAGATTCCCTTTTTATCGGTGACATATAAGATCACTCCGAGAGGGACTCCGAACACATAGGAGATGAGTGTTCCGACCAAGGTCATATAGAGGGTTTCCAGGATGCCTTTTCCGATGGCTCCCCATAATGCGGCACTAACCAGCATACTCATCCACCTCCTCGTACGTTACCTCGGCTCCCGCCAAATAATCTTTGATGCGGACCAAGGCTACATCATCATCCGGAAGCTGTAA
>CACYEP010000061.1 GCA_902773425.1 uncultured Erysipelotrichaceae bacterium
CTTTCAGAAGTTTCTCAAATGTTTCATATCCCAAGAATCCCTGCCCGAGCTTTTCATGACGGTCTTTATGAGATCCGCACGGATTTTTCGAATCATTCAGATGAAGTGCCTTTAACCGTGAAATCCCGATTACCCTGTCAAATTCATCCAAAACGCTATTCAGATCATTGCGTATATCATACCCGGCATCCCAGACATGACAGGTATCCAGACACACGCCGATTTTCTCTTTATGCTGCACGCCGTCGATGATCTTCCTTAACTGTTCAAAAGTTCCCCCGACTTCGGACCCTTTGCCGGACATCGTCTCCAGCAGCACTGTTGCCGTAATATCCGGATCCACGATTTCGTTGATAAACGCAATGATATCTTCGATCCCCCGGTCCGTGCCTTTTCCGACATGGGATCCCGGATGAAAGTTATAAAGGACATTGTCAAATGCCTTAAGACGCACCAAATCATCCCGCATGGCCATCCGCGCGAATTCCCTGACGGATTCCTTATCGGAACACGGATTCAATGTATACGGCGCATGCACCAGAAATACCGGTATCCGGTGTTCTTTCATGTACGAGCGGAAAAATGTCGGATCTTCCTTGTTAAACGGAAGCGCAGCCCCGCCTCTCGGATTGCGGATAAACATCTGTGCCGTATCCGCGTTTACTTCTTCCATGCGCTTGGATAATGCCTGAAATCCTCCGCTGAAGGAAAGATGACATCCTACCGGGCGCATGATGACTCCTTGGAATAGGGATCGTTTCCCGTACGGAACAGTTCCATCATTTCCGCGCCAAGAAACACAGGATCCTTGATTTCCTTCAATTCATCGCGTTTGAACCATTTCGCTTCGGATAACTCGTTATGATCCGCTTTCACTTCTTCCCCGTCTTCCGCTTTCGCGAAATACCCAATCAGAATTCCCGAATCAAATCCCCACGGCAAAGATCCGTAGTACCGGATATCCTTGACTCTGATGCCGACTTCCTCCATGACTTCGCGGCGGATCGTATCTTCATCGGTTTCCCCGATTTCCATAAATCCGGCATTTACCGCGTAACCCTGGTACTCCCGTCCGGCATAACGGGTCAATAAGATCTCGTCGCCGCGGGTAACAGCGACTACAATGGCCGGCGAAATCGTCGGATAAACGGTCAATCCGCATTCCGGACAAACCAAGGCACGCTCTTTTAAACTGTCCGTCATCTGCGATGCGCATTTTCCGCAATAACGGTGATTCCTATACCAGTTATACAGCTGATAACCGACCATACCCGCAAAACAGTCATCCTGCGGCTTCATCGTGCGAAGAACAAAATGACTGACATAATCAAAACCTTTTTCTTCATAAGGAAAATCCGTATCCCATAAAAAGTACCGTGTGTCATCAATCGAGAACAGATAGCGCAGTGAATCCGAAGGCTGTTTAACTCTCGGAAGAACAACCGATCCGTCATTGCCGAATCCGATCAATATTTTTCCGTTTGTGTAAGCCAATACTTTATCACCGGCTTCCGGCTGATGAGGTTCGAAGCGGTTGTTGAAGATTTTCGGTGCAATGGAATTGATCATAAGGCCTCCGGATGACATGAATATTTTTCAAGCAGAATAGTTTTACCAGTAAAGTTATATCCTATCTCGAGGAAAAAGAAAAGATACGGCGCGCCGTATCTTTTTCAGACAATGAATCACTGTTTATTTGACGATTTCCCTAAGCACCTTCAGGAATTCTCTGTAACCCTCAGATTCGTAATCATCCAGATCCTGGAAATCATATAACCGGAATGATGTCCCGTCCTCCAGAGTGACCGACACCGAAGCTGTATCCGCGTCCAGCGCAATCAAATCCGACTGCGGTTTTTTCGAAGCCTCGACCAGCCCGTATTTCCGAATGATCTCTTCAAGCTGCTTGATGATCTCTTCACCGGGATGATAGACTTTTTTGGTTTCCCTGGAGTTCCAGGCCGGTTTACTCGAATAATCATAGACCCAGGATGAATTTTTCAAGTAAAGATGTCCGGAAGTATTGCCTCCCGACATGCCTCCCCCGTAAGAGTAATAGACGTCCGTGAAATAAACGGGCCCGGCCGGACGGTCCCGGTGCATCCATTTTGCCAGCATAAATCCTCCCGCTGCCAATAAGGCAGTAATAAGTATTCCTGCGATCAATAGTTTATATATCCGTTTCATACATTGACTATACCGTGAATATCACGCCGGTACATCGGCTGAAAGGATAAAATCATCTGGGTTTCAGTTCAAAATAATCTGCGATATCCTTTACGGCTTTGCGCATGTCATCATCATCGGTATAACGGTGATCTGCGCCGGGATACTCATGGAATTCGATGTTGTTATATTCTGCGAACCTTCGCACCGTTTCATACGGAACCAATTCGTCCTTGGTTCCCTGCAGGATTAATAACCGTCCGCAGTATTTCGTGTAATCTTTCGAAGATACATCAAACTGTTCGAGATCCTTCAGATATTCCCGGGACACCTTCACGGTATCTCCCAAACCGATATCCAAAACTTCACCTGCCATGATCCGAGGCAGCTGTCCTGCCTCGAAAATGCTTCCCGTAAGCACCTCAAACATGTTGACTGCGGGACAGCGAAGCGCAGCCTTTTCGAACTTCATTCCGTGTTCATAAATATACTTCAGCGGAAGATATCCGCCGAAGCTTGTCCCGTACACATACACCGGAAGATCCGGATACTTTTCCTTCAGATAATCCAAAACACAGTTCATATATTCCGTACATTTATCAAGCCGCAGCGCATCGGATTTAGACTCCCCGTGTCCCGGCCAGTCAAAGGCCATGTAGATAAAATCCTTGAAATACGGAAACGAATATTCTGCGAACGTCGAAGCGGAATGACCGTCTTTGGATGAACTGAACCCGTGCGTAAACAAAACGATTTTATCAGGATGATCCGCGTCATCCAGTACCGTCTTTAGGTGTACGCGGCATTTCCCGGACCCGATTACTGAATAGAAAGTTTGAAGCATACCGTCATCTCCTATCTGCATATAATGTAACATTTCGGAAAATAGAAACGCAAATTCATTCACGGATACTATAATAGATACGTACCGGAGGAGTAAGTATGAAACGTATCAGCGGAACAGTCTCCCGCGGGTTAAGAGCCCCGATCATCAAAAGCGGAGACGATCTTGAACAAATTGTTGTAGACACCGTAGTAAAAGCGGCGGAAAACGGCGAATTCACGCCCAGAGACAGGGACATCGTCGCAGTCACCGAATCGATTTTAGCGCGTGCGCAGGGTAACTATTGCAGCATCGACGATATTACAGAAGATATCCATGCGAAATTCAAAGGTGACAGTCTCGGCATCGTGTTTCCGATTTTAAGCCGCA
>CACYEP010000062.1 GCA_902773425.1 uncultured Erysipelotrichaceae bacterium
CATAGCCGAGTTCTCTCGCTGCCGCATCGACCATCTCCGCACCGATCGAAACATGACCGAGAAGTTTACCTGACAAAGTATATTCGGTGACTACTCCGCCGCTTAATTCTCTGAGTTTTCCGATATCATGACAAAGCACACCGGCAACCAGCAAATCATGATTCAAGAACGGATACTGTTCCAAAAACGCATACGCCATTTTCAGCATGCTGACTTCATGACTCGCCAAGCCGCCTTTAAATTCATGGTGATTCTTGGAAGCCGCCGGATGCACATAGAACTGTTCCCCCGCACTATGAATCAAATATTCCACAATATCATGCAGGACAGGCTGATGAATCGACGCAATCGCATCTTCGACGGTCTTCTTCAGTGAATCCACATCAATCGGTGATAACGCCTGAAAATCCTCCGGACGGATGGTTCCTTCATACGGTAACACCGTCAGAATTTTCATCTGCGCATGGCCTTTATAGTTGATCACATCGCCCCGTACCTGAACGACCTTTCCGGCCTCGCAAAGTTCCTTCTGCGCCGGTTTCACATCCCAAAGCTTCGCGTCAATTGTCCCGGACGCATCCTGAAGATTCAATGTCAGATACGGCGCACCGTTTCCGGTCACACCTTCATGAACCGCTGATATCAGTAACGGCTGATCAATCTTTTCGCCTGCCGTCATTTCTTTAACTTTCATTTTGTTCCTCCATTTTACCGATTACGGTCATGATGTCCTCATAACCGAATCCTTTTCCTAACAGTAATCGTATCACCGCGTTTTTCAGTTCCCGGCCTTCTTTTTTTCCGGAATGCCTGCGATATGCGGACTCGGCTGCTTTTTCCAATAAACGCTTTTCTTTTTCATCATCTTTGGATACGGTGATTGACGCTATTATGGTATCACAATCCTGCGAGTCATACCCGCGTGTCATCAGTTTTTGTTTTAAACGCGTCTTTTTTTCGCGGTACGGCACACTGTTCAGCATGCTTTCCAGCCTTCGCGCATATTCTGTTCCGCGTTCAATTTCCTTCTGCGGACTTTCACTGTCCAGTTTCTCCCGGATCAGGTTCTCTTCTATTCCCTTTTCTTTCAAACTGCGGTAAATTCTGTTTTTCCCGTAGAGCGCCATCCGCAGATCCCCGATCCGGTTTTCCGCATAATCCGCATCGTTCACCAAATTCTTCTTCTTCAGTTTTACGAGAATCTCTTTCCGTTTTTCCGCGGTCAGCCCTTTCTGTTCATACAGAATATCCAGAATCTCTTTTTCGGTCCGGTCTTTTATCGACAGTTTGCGTAAACACTCCCGGTACGCGGAAAAATATGCGGCGTCTGCCTTCAGTTTCTTCCAGTGCTCATCGTCCAGAATTTCCTTCTCTTTAAGAGCTTCCCTGATAAACTCTTCCGCCGGCAAAAACACAGTCTCTTCCGTTTTATAGTCCTTGTGTAAAGCGGTTATTACTGCGCCGTCTTTTTTATAGCGTATTGATTCAACGACCCAAACTTTTTTCATCATATCACCACGGTTCCGGCAGTCCGTTCCGTATAAAGAATGCCTTTTTAGCCTTGGCGGCAAGATATTTATCGTGCCTTGAATCTGAGTAGAACTCATCAATCACGCCGTCCGGAAATTTTTCATAAAAATGGGTAACTTTATTTTCGCCGTCATTATTTACACCGAACGGTTTTCCTGTTTTCACATCCACGTTGGACGCAATCACATGTGTAATTCCCAATTTCCGGCATATTACCTCGATTTCAAAAGACGGAGAAGCCGAAATGATCACATCATCGGGCTTCTGCTGCTTCAAATACCAGGGATAGATTTTTTTGATATTTTCATCCCAGAACTCCTCGATGACTTTTTCCGCGTCCGGTATCCCGGTAATAAAACGGTAAATCCCCGTCTTTGCGGTTGCTTTGTCCGTAAGATGAAGATAATAGCCCAAAATCCGGATTCCGGCTGCCGCCAGTTTTAAAAATCTGTACGGATACTTTTTCAGTACATACATTCCCAAATCCACGGTGCTGTCGCCGTCGTAGATTGTTCCGTCAAAGTCATATACGTTCATCCGGGCTTCCTCCATTTCACATAATTTTACACATTTGCAGGATAAATCACAGAAGATTCCTTGATATATTATATTTGCACAAGGCAATATATGTCTATGTGCCCTCCCTTAATTTTCCAGTTGAAAACATGATTAGAAGGCATACTCCCTGCCTTCTTTTCATTTTCTTCAGCAAAATATCCGCTAAGCAGCACCGGATCATTTCACATAATTTTCCATTGTTTCACGATACTTGTACGTTTACAGTTTACTATACTGAAGACGTAGGTTGGAAATACCTATACGGATCACCTCCCTAGCATAATTCCCCCCTTTATTATGAGATCCGTTCATTCAATCCCCTTGCAAAATCGATAATTTACGAAAAGGCCGCTGTACAAGCGGCTTTTTCTATGTGTCAATACAGTCCGCGATTGACTTTCCGGACGCATTCCAGGCCGGAACAATCCCCGCCGTCATTCCCATAATTGCCGACAACAGCCCTGTTTTCAATAACACTCCGGCTTGAAAAACAAACTCCATTTCCAGCAGATACGAGAAAACAGCCGTGATTAAAAGACTGTTTGCCGCGCCAAAAAGAAACCCGATAATCGAAATCATCCCCGACTCGATCAACAGCTGGCAGATAATTTCTTTTCTTCCGGCGCCGCACGACTTCCGGATCCCCCATTCACGTTTACGGTTTATTCCGGTGATATAGGTTACCGACACCAACCCGCTCAATGATACAAACAAAGATATTCCGGAAATAAAGGAAAGCACTTTGGTCATTAGACGCGCAACAGTGTTCACTGACTCGCTGAACTCTGCATTCTTCCGGATTTCATATTCCGAATCCGTCAGATATTCATGAAGAATATTCCGGATCAGCTCATCATCCTCCGAATACGCACAGGTAAACAGAAATTCGGAAGGATGCGGGTAACGGTTCGGAATCAAAACCGCATTGTCATATGATCCGTTTAAATCATAGTTCTCTTCCTCTAAAACGCCTGAAACGCGGTAGTAGGTTTTCCCGATTAAGATTATGTTCCGGGAAGTTTTCACTTTTGAACCGATTACACACAGCTCATGATCATCCGCGCGGTCCGAAAAGAAAGACCCCGAGGACAGTTTCAAACCGCACATTTCAAAAAAAGATGAATTTACTCCGTAAACCGTATATGTTTCATCTCCGGATTCAAGAAACTCAACCGTTCTCGGCGAAATAAAAGAAACGGTGCCGGAGTTTAGGAGAATGTCCGCAAAATCAGCCGGAATCCCATCCGGACGCTTTACCTGCAGCACGCTTACGGAAGATCCCATTTTTTCCATCTCTGAATTTAAAGACGACTTCACCCCGTCCGAAAGAAAGCGGACAGAGAGCATGCACGCAATCGCAACCGATATCCCGAAGGATGTCAGAAAAACAACTCGTTTATGATGTTTCAAGTATGAAACAGCCTCCTGAATCATCTTTCCGTCAACCTTCCTTCCGATAAATCCCAAACTCTGTTTCCGAATGCTTCCCATGCGGGATCATGCGTAACCACGATAACCGTTTTACGGTATTGATTGACCATTTTCAAAAGTTTCATCACGGACTTTGCGCCCAAGGGATCCAAAGCTCCGCTGGGTTCGTCACATAACAGCATCGACGGCATATTTCCTAAGGATCTCGCAATGGCACACCTTTGCGCCTCACCTCCGGACAATTCCGCCGGATAGTGATTCATCCGTTCCGATAAGCCCACCATTTTCAAGAGTTTACCTGCCCGGATCAGAGCGCTCCTTCGCGGACAGCCGTTATAAATCATCGGCAGCGCCGCGTTTTCTTTCGCGCTCAGATACGGTATTAATTCCGGGCTTTGAAACACGAATCCCAGGCTGCTTCTTCGCCATTTCACCATTTCTGATTCTTTGTATCGGCAGATATCTACTCCGTTCCAAAGAATTTTTCCTTCATCCGGCGGTAAAACTCCTCCTATGATCTTCAATAGAGTGGACTTCCCGGAACCGCTTTTCCCGCGCACAATAATAAAATCTCCGTCATCAATACGGACGCTCACACCGTGTAAAACTTCCAATTCTCCGTATTTCTTTCCGGCATTCACAATCCTCATCATACGCGTGAAAGGAGTTCTTCCAAATATGACTCCGCCAAATCTGACAATTTCAAAACGGCCGAGCTTCCCGCAGGCTCCGTAAAATAGTACCCTTCTTCATAATGGACCGGACGGATTTCACGGTAATCCGTTTCTTTCAGATCCGTCACATGATCAAGCCAGGACGGATAAAACACGTAGGTTTTCCCTTTCGCGCTGACTACACACTCCTGAGGGACTTTCCAAACCGTCATCTCTTCCCCGTTCTTAATTTCCACATCCACAATCTGGCCGATGGATCCGTTTCCCGCCGGAACGTCTGCCTCCGCTTCAAATAAATCTTCCGAACCCCCCGCAATCGATGATAAAAACGTAAGTTTCGAATCTGCTTTCCCGACCCGGACACTCATTCCCGCCGCCATCATTTTCGACACTTCCCCGGGCACATAAAACCGGACGGAGAATTGATTTGATTTGGCAATCACAATTTCGTTTCCTTCGATTTCCGTGACGATTCCTGAAAGAGAGCTTTTATATGTGATGTCCTTTTCTTCTTCGTTGTACACGCAAACACCGGTATCCTTTTCCACACGCTCACCGACCCGAACCGTCCATGTTTTTATCATTCCCGGCACCAGGAGTCTGACCGGATCCTTGGGAACTACCGTTCCGGAAGTATGATATACAGGCGTATACGGAACATTCTCCGGAGAAATCGCATATGTATCCTGTTTGATTTTCTTTATTCCGGCTCCTGAAAACACCGTGATTCCGATCATAATCAAAACCCCGGCGAAGCAAACCGCAATCAACAGTTTCCCCGGCACGGTGCGGAAGAAATCTCTGATCTTCTTTTTCTTTTGCGTCATTCTTTATTCTCCTCATTCAGCAATTTGCTAAGACAGGAAGATGCATCGGCCAGATAGCTGTACCTTTGGCATAAGCGCATCCTGGAATGCACTGCCCTCGGAGTAATCGGCAGTTCGATTTTCAGCCCGTCAAAGAATTCCACTTCCGATAACCCGGAGTTCTTACGGACTTTGGCAATTTTCTCATTGCAGATCCAAATACAGTCTCCCCGGCTTTTTCCGAAAACCGGAAAAAATGTGCACCGGGAAACTGCCATGCGGACCGGGACCTTGTACACATTCCCAAGATAATGTTTGCCGCAGTTTACCGCTCCCTCCAGGCTTGTTCCTTCCTCATACAGCAGTTCCTCCATGACCTCTTCCGACTTTCGGTCACTCACCCGGAACGTTTCCCCGAGAACTCCGATCCGGCTTCCCTTTCCGTCCGGCGCTACATAATCAATCATCCTGATCCGATACATACTTCCTCCGGTTTCAGCATAATAAAAAACGGTCCGAAAGTCGTCCCGTTTCAGTCCCGGATTTGTCCCAAGGTTATCCACCGAACCTGCCTTTATATTCACATTTCCGGCATAACTCTTCGGCGGCCTTTCTTCCGGTAAATCCGTTATAGATAGTCTTTGCCTTTTCCGAATCCAAAATTTCCTTCAAAGGCTTTTCTTTCGCATTTCCAAGGCAGATCTCTCCGGCTGCATCGAGGCAGCACGGCACAACCGTACCGTCGGCAAGAACCGCAAAATGTGTCCGCAAGCCCTGACAGAAACCCCGCTCGGTTCCTTTGGACGCATTGACCGGCCACACAAATTTCCGCTCTTTCGATAACCGGAAACCGTGCGCCAATTCCATACCGTTGGGCTTATATACATTTTCAGGATCCGTTTCTTTACCGTACCTGTTCAAAATCGCCGCTTCCAATTCTTTCTGATCAGGATTTTCCGCATCCCAAAGCCGGTAAAACACCGCGGCACCGGTTTCCCTTTGAACGGTTTCGGCATCTTTCACCGTCTGCATCGCATCTTGCAGTGTAAGTCCGTTGTTTTCATCGATATACGCGTGCAATGAAATATTGATCCTGGATATCTTCAGACCCTTCCACTTTTCGGCCTTGTTTTTCAAAAGAAGCCCGTTGGTGGTAATAGCCGAGCGCATTCCGAGATCATTCACATATTCCATCATGCGGTCCAGATCCGGATGTAATAACGGCTCTCCCAACACATGGTAATAAACCGTATCGGTTAACTCGGGCAGCTGGTCGGCAATCATCTTAAAATCTTCAAACGGAAGATTTCCCCGGTGCACTCCGCGGTGTACGCAAAATGAACAGTCAAGGTTACAGGCGGACGTGATTTCTATATATGCTCTGCGGTATCTCATGCGCTCATTTTACCATTGTTTTGAAGGAAATCACCGCAGTTATGATAAAATAGTCTGGAGGTGGAAGATATGGAAAAACTAACGGAAACGACCCTTCAAACCTACGCGGATCTTTTGGACTCGGATTTACCGGCCCCGGGAGGCGGATCATCCGG
>CACYEP010000063.1 GCA_902773425.1 uncultured Erysipelotrichaceae bacterium
TTTCTCTGCGTCACTTATCAAAATATCACGTACTAAATCGAAGTCAGTTGCCGGGCCTTCTGATGTTGAGATTTTGAACGCTTTTCCCAAAGTGTATTCATTATCACTATAATAGTTGATAACTTTTTGATTCTCTATATAAGTTGACAGGCTATGCGCTGTTCCTTCTACGAATCGTTCAATAATGATCCTTTTATTAAGGGAATCATGAAAAGCCTTGTCGATTCCCAAAACAATAGTATCCTTAGTGTCGGCGACAGAGACCCCATTACCTCCAACCAGGTCAATTGGTTTAATGATGACTTCATACGGTCTGGATGTTGCATATTCAATCGCTGACTCTCTGTCCTTGAACGCCTCTCCTTCTGGGACGTGCAGCTGCAGTTTCTTTGCAAGTTGTTTGAAACTGTCTTTGTGATGCAGTCTCAATGTTGTATCGAAAGAATCATGGCCTGGAAGTCCAAGCTGTTCACATACATATGCCGTTGAAATCAAACCAATATCATTAGAGTTGGAGCACATATACTCGACCTGGTTTTCACGGGCTATACTCAGCATCCACTCTCTGTCCGAAAAATCTGCCGGAATGAATTCATCCGCAAACTGATGTGCCGGGGCACGTTTATTATTCCCTGACGTAATAACATATAGTCCGAGTCTATGTGCTGCATTAATCAGTTGCAGCTCCGAAGCATTGCCCCCTGGAATCAGTATTTTTTTCTTCTTCTGCGTATCTTTCACCCCTATTCCTTTCTTTTGCAGTCACTTTATCATGATCATTCAAAAAAAACAATAAACCGTTGGTTTGCATTTGAACCAAACAGTTTATTGTTTCTGAATTTCATACCGTGATCTTGCTCCGATATCAGATCATCTTAGCATAGAGTGATGCATTTATCTTAATGAATGTATGTAATCCTTGTACTCTGGAAAAGATAGACTTTCCTGTTTCATTTTTTCAAAGCCAATCATTCCTCTTCTCCAGGCAATTTCAAATGGGCAGCAGATCATATATCCGCATAGATTCTGAATGCTTCTTACTACTGCATTAACATCTTCGAGTTCCCTCGAAGTCTGAAGTTCGGAACAGATGAAGCCCTTGTCCATTGGCTCTTCAAGAAATCTCTCATCTTTTCTGACCGCATCCTGTAATTCAGAAAAGGGGAGCTTCGGATCCAGTTCGACATTCCGAAAAAAATAAAATGGTGTAGCGCAGTATTCATAGGTCGAACATGTTTGGGAATCCCGTGCACTTTTTCCTTTTCCAACCACGGTCTGAAGGTTCACGATGGAATCCGGATGGGACATGGCGCGTTGCATGAACCGTGTCAGGTCAACTCCATAAACAAAAACCGGATTCGCAATCAACATAAAGTTTTCCTCTGAAACTCCATTGGAAAGGTCACTGAACTGGATCCCCAGGCTCTCTCCATTACGGTAACGCTGCCTGATGCAGTTTGATTCCATATTCTCTGTACAGAAATAGATTTTCCTGATACCGGCGAGGAGGAAATAACTGATCATATAGTCGATAAGCGGCTTATCATAGAGAATCATGTTCATCCGGCTGTCCGGTAGCATCATACCTGCCCATTTGTCATCCAGCCAGGATGCCGTTCCATCCAGCAGTCCGTCGATATCCATATCCAGGACAACCGCCATTTTCTTTAAGGTGGAGACGTCTGGAATGCTTTTCCCTGTTTCCCATTTTGAGACAGCCATGTCGCTTACATAAAGTTTCTCTGCCAGTCCTCTCTGGGTATATCCCGCCTTTTCACGCAACGTCCGAATTGCGCGGCCGATTCGCCTGTTGTCTATCATCGTTCAAAGGTTTATGGTCTCCCGCACAACATACTGCGGTGCATCGTTGATACAGATAAAAATTCTTCCAATGTATTCGCCGATCATTCCAAGAATCAGCATGATCATCCCGCTGGAAAACAGCTGAACCGACATCATGGAACTCCATCCAACCGCAATTTCCGGATTTCCGATCTTACGCACAACAATCACAACACCAAAGACAAAGCCAAGAATTGCAAAGAGGATGCCGGCAAAGACTGCTACCCTTAAAGGTTTCACGGAAAAGTTCGTCAGTCCGTTTGCAAACAGAGAGACCGATTTCCAGAAAGTAAAGCCCGTGCTTCTGTCATCGGCACGTCCACGTTCCTCCATATCGACCATCTGAACTCGCTTTGTCACGCGAAGATACAGTCCCTCGAGAAAAGGATAAGGGTTACGATACTTGATTACCTCTTGAACCACGAACCGCTTCATCGCCATAAAATTTTCCATGCGCAGCTCTCTATTCTTGTCCAGCATGATCCTTGAAATCCATAGATTGATATCGCTTCCCATCCGCTTCCACGCTGCTTCTTTTTTTTTCGCATATCGCGCCGTGGTAATATCACATTCATCCCGCTCCAATGGCTCTATCAGATCCCAGAGTCTGTATGCCGGCGACTGATAATCGTCATCCAGATTGACGATGTAGTCTCCCTGCACATATGCATAGCCTGCCATAACTGCCGCGTGTTTTCCCATGTTCTTCACCAAGTTTACAACCTTGAATTTTGGGTCTTCGGCGGCAAGTTTTCTCAGCATAGTCATTACGCCGTCCGGGGAACAGTCATTGACCGCGATAATCTCATAGTCATATTCTTTCCGCTCCGCAACAGTCCGGACAATTTCCTGATAGACTTTTTCAATCGTCAGTTCGCTCCGATAGCAGGGAATCACAAAGCTGAGGAGTATTTTTTCCATGATATCTACTCCGTTTCCCGTTCAAAAAATTCCCTCGTATTGTTTATGACCGTCTCCCGTTCATTCTGTTTCATTCCATAGTACAGCGGGAGTCGGACAAGACGGTCACTCTCTGCCGTGGTATAGCTGTCCTCTCCGAAAAATCTCCCAAATCGCAGCCCTGCTGGAGAAGAGTGCAGCGGCACATAATGAAACACACAGCTGATCTTCCGCCCTTTCATCCAGTCGATATATGCCGTTCTCTCTTCAAGATTCCGGAGTTTTATATAAAACATATGCGCATTGTGTACACAATAAGAAGGAATGACCTGCAAATCAATCCGTTGAGTTTCGGCCAGAGAGCGGAAGGATTCCCTGTATTCGTTCCAGGTTTTCATTCTGTCTTCGGTGATTACGTCCGCTTGGCAGAGCTGTGCCCACAGATATGCCGCGTTCAGCTCGCTCGGTAGGAAACTGTCTCCCTTGTCCACCCAGGTATACTTATCCACTTGGCCCCGGAAGAATCTGGATCGATTTGTCCCCTTTTCCCGCAGGATTTCCGCTCGGTCGTTGAACGCTGGGGTGTTAATCAGGATTGCTCCGCCCTCACCCATGGAATAGTTTTTGGTTTCATGAAATGAGAAGCAGCCAAAATCGCCGATGGTTCCCAGCGCTTTGCCTTTATAACTGCTCATCACACCCTGGGCGGCGTCTTCCACAACAAGGAGTCCATTCCGCCTCGCTATTTCCATGATCCGGTCCATTTCACAGGCGACGCCCGCATAATGCATCACAATGATGACCTTTGTCTTTTCGGTGATGGCGGCCTCGATCTTTGTTTCGTCAATATTCATGGTATCAGGACGAATATCCACAAATATAAGCTTCGCCCCAACCATCACAGCAGCTGTTGCAGTACTGGAAAAGGTATAGGACGGCAGGATGACCTCATCCCCCGGCTGCAGGTCGCAGAGCAGAAGCGCCATATCCAACGCGGTCGTCCCGCTGGTGGTGAGCAGGACCTTCTGGGCTCTGAAGCGGTCTTCCATCCAGCTCTGACACTTTTTAGTAAATGCCCCATCCCCACAGATCTTATGAGCGTCGATCGCCTGCCGGATATAATCAATTTCGTCTCCTACACAGGGCGGGACATTGAATGGAATATTGCTCATTCCAAAGCCTCCTTTATCCATAGATCGCATACACCGCAATTCCCATCAGAATCAGCATCAGGGAAAAAATCTTCCTTCTGTTCATCTTTTCATGGAACACTGTAACACCCAAAAAAGTTATGTGGAGATATCCCGTCGACTCCAGAATCGGTCCCCATGAAAGAGGGATTCCCCTGTATGCAAACACAGACAGCAACGTCGTGCCGAAAAACAGTGCGTACGCAAAAATGACGGGGAAATTGAGGTATTCTCTGATTCGGGATTCATACTGTTTCTGTGCCGCCTTCTTCAGCAGCACCTGTGAAACCGAGCTGATCAGCACCCCCAACAGCAGTACACCTGCGTAAAAAAGCCTTGTTCCGTCAGGATTCTGATTCATGGTCCGCCCCCGCAAATAGGATCACGCCGGTGATGACAAGAGCTGCCCCTGCAATCTTCCCTACGGTCAGCCGCTCACCAAAAAGCAGCGCGCCCCAAACGATGCCCCAGACAATCGTCATGGCCTTGTTTGCATATGCCGTCGTAAGGGGAAGATGCTTGATGACCTGCTGCCATCCGACTGCATAGGCGGCAAGAATCAGCAGAAGAACGCCATAGTACAGAACAAACCGAACGCTCAGAAAACTTTCCCGGGCGGCAAGCTTGCTGCAGATTCCTCCCGCAGAATAGAAAAACAGCATCATCTGGGTGATCAGGATCCATTTCATTTTTTTGTATCCCATAAATGGTACTCCATCCCTTGGTTGAAAAGTATGTTTTTTAAAACTCTCAACGATAATATGAAAGCCCAGCCGCAGTCGTTACGAAGTAGTAAACCCCCGAAACAAGGTGTAGTATAAGCAGAATGCTGCCCATTGCAAATCCAACATTCAAGGCCACCGTATGTAATTGTGTAAGCATCATTTTATATCTTTTCATACTCTGGATAAATAGAGGTACTAAATAAATAAACAATGTATAGTATGCTACTCTCTTCCCCCAACCAAAATTACCATGTGCCGCTCGAGCCCCGCTTTCTTTAAAAACACTATAAATTACAAGAGACATAAGAAAGAGTAGAAATAAAAAACATGCATTTTTAAAATGTTTCTCCAGGAATTCACTATCTCGGCAACTAACTCGGAAGCAGAGGAGTATTCCCATCGTCAAACATGGGAATCCAAGATCTCTCCCCAACTTGACGATCATATGTTGCGCACTACCTTCCCACAGCAAATCAGAGACGAATACAACCTGAATCCCACTCGAAGAACTGTTGTTCCCAATATTATAAATGAGAATATACTGAACACCGAGCACAAATAACGAGGGTATAATAACACTTCCTATTGCAAAGATTGATTTCGCCTTCTTGCTTCTACTTTTTGTTGTTACAAGATCAATGAGCAAAACTAACCCAAGTGTGGGGCAGAGCGACAGTAAAAAGTTCGGCTTAAACATCGTTGTTATTATAAGTGGAATTACCATTTTCAGCCAGGATCGAATCGAAATCTTTTCCTGATAATCTGGATAGACTTCTAGAAAATAGTATAAGAATACTACAGCCCCCAGTCTCATCCCGAGCTGAGTGGAATTGTGCCACGGCTGTGTGCCCAGTGAAAATCGATAAAACCATGGCGAATATCTCGGGATATAGATCGAAGTCAAAAAGATAAGTCCTGTAGATATAGCCAAATTCATCCATTTATTAATTTCAAAAAACTTATCAATAAACTTCTGACCTATCATCCACGTCAGCATTACAAGGATGGTCTCATAAGCGGCAAAAAGCAGTTGAAGGAATGGGTACTCGGCAAATCTGCTGATGAAATAGAAAAGCAACGCTTCAAGCCCATACCCCTCTAATTGAGATGCCGAAAGAATATGCTCCGGCGAATCACTCTCATACCACCACAAATCCAAAGCCATACCAAAGAAAAGGCATGCAATAAACGTCGCCATCACAACAGCAACAAGCAATCTTGAAATCTCAAAAGCAGAATGATTCTGACGCTTCACCGTATGTTTCTCCATTTTACTTCCCTTTATGCATCGTTAATCATAAAACAATAGATTTGTAAACGGAAACTGTTTCTTCCTCTCCGTTGAATTGCATGCACTTCGATGCACTGTTTTATTCTGCCAGTATCTCATAGATAACATAGTGCTCATTCCGGTAGAGTTCTGTAAGCCAATTCGTATCTTCTAGTTTTCGCTCCTTCATTTCGTCATCTGTCACCTGATGAAGGAGATATTTTACTCCTTCGTCGGCTAGCTCACTAACTGCTGTCATGGTGTCCGTTTTCAATTTTTCGATTACTGCGTTTCTTCGATCACTTTCTGTTTTGTCATCTGTATATTTGATCTCGTTCCAGACATACCGCTCTGAGAAGATGCCCAAAAGCAGACTGTTGTTGTTTCCGTTCCGGTTTTTAAAGCTATCTGTAGCTATGATATCATGAATGCCGGTGTGCTCTCTGACCCACCTAAAAGCTTCATAATCAATACCATCCATAAAGCAGTAAGGACCATCTGTATATTCTGTGGTGGAATAGTCCATGCCGTGTGTGACGCGACTGATCCCTTCCTGTAATCTGGGGATGGTATTCCTGCCGAAATAGCAATAACCTGAGCTGTAAAGCAACAGCGGGATTATAACAGCTAGACGAACCTTGCAGCTGGTTTTCTTTCCTTCGCTTTCAATCACAGATGTACCTGCAAGAGCAGCGCTCGGGAACGTCGCCATCATAAAATACATCTCGCTTCTCCCAGACTGCAGCGTGAACATCATAACGGCGGCTCCTGCGATTGCGGTGCAGCTCATAATCAGAAAGATTACATCTATTTCCCGGTGGATAGCATCCCTCAATAATTTGATAATTGCTATCATCAGAAGGACACCCGTCAGCAAATTGCAAGCGAAAAACCAGATAATATACGGAATAATTTTCAGTACGCCATCTATTCCCATTGTTCCTAGCACGGTGCCGTGTAATTGCTCATACAATCGCTGTGCAGCTGGATGAAATAAGACGCACTTCAATCCGGAATCGGCTGTCAATGTCCTTGGTGAGTATATGAATCCCATGAAAACTAGTAGGAAAGCCCCAAGCCATATAAATCCGCCAATAAACCCTTTTTTATACTCCTTTTTTGCTAAAAGCCAAAACGCCGCGACTCCAAATCCTATAAGGATGACCATTCCGTTTGGCCCTTTACAGCCGGTCGTCATTGCCAGGAAAAAGACAGATGGTATAAGAAATTCCCGCCATCTGTCACGCTTTACAAGCTCTATCAGTGAAGCCACGGCCATCATACTGTAAGCATATCCATAGTCAAAGCCAAAAGGGCAATAAAGCGTATGGAGCGCAAGTGTAACGTATCTGCCATCGGTAAACAAAATGGCGATCATCGTGAGCAGAACGAGCCATTTCGTTTTCAGTAGCCGTGTAGCGAGGAAGTAAGCCGAAAACACAAGCAGCAGTCCACCGAGCAGGTAAGCATAATGAAAGGATATATAGACGATATCAACTGATGTGCACAACGCCGCCTCAGCCATCAGAATACTGGAAAAAAAGTGATATCGGAACGGCATACCAACGAGGCGGAAATTCTGGATCGGGAATTGCTTCGTGAACGATATATTATTTCCCACCCAGTACGGCCAGTCCCAATAATAGGCAACTTCTTCTGTTCCTGATGGCAATGAACTAACAAATGAGACCGATACTGTCGCAAGTAGATAATAGACAATCAGGAAAAAAAGGCAAATAATCATTCCATCGGAACTGGTTGAATCGATTGAAAAGGCTTGGTACTTAGAATGAATATACCAGATACTCAGAATAATTTCAACAATGACGAAATAGATAATTGCACTTCGGCCAAGAGTAAGCATGCAGAGCATATAGGTCAGCAAGGAGATTACTCCCCCGGCAGAGTATGAAATCGCAATAATCTCTGCAAGGGAATCTGTCCTGATCCGCAAAGCACGAAAGGAAGCAAATCCGACCAGAAAAAGCGCAAAAAACTGGTATGCAAACAGCCTGATCGGATTCAGAATTGAAGCATGATGCACCACTGCCGTAATTATCATAAAAAACAAAATAATACCCTGACTCAGTGCAAAGTACAGCTTCGCCGAATCTTTACGTTTGTATTGATCGCTCATTCCCGCTTCTTTCACGCTTCGATTGCCTTCCTTGCAATTTCCCGATAAGAGAATACTATTTTGCCCTTCTCTTCCGCAATCTCTTTCATATGTTGGTATTCGTCCGGATGATTCAACAGATTCTGAATTTCACGCTGTATTTCCTCAGCACTATCTTCTACAAGAAATTTTACATTTCCCCCGAGGTCCACATGATGCGTACCTGCCCAATCCCTACATAGCATTGGGATTCCCAGCGCCGCAGCCTCTTCCCACAAAGTAGAATGCCGTCCAGGAAAGACGATCAGATCTGCTGCAGCAAAGTATTGATATGTATCTTTAGCCGGAATCCATCCAACATACTGAACTTTTTTTCCGTCTGAAAGCTGATCTACCCGCTCCTGAATCTCGTCCTCCGCAGTCCCGAAGACAATCAGCCTAACCTTATCATTTGGTATTCTTTGAACTGCTTCCATCAAAAAAAGTGTCTGGGTTTTCCACTTGTCTATTTTTCCACCAGTCATAATCAGGAAGGCATCGGGCTCTATCCCGTGCTTTTCCCGAACAACCTGCTTTCCTCGCTGTTTACACGCTGCTTCTACCGCATCGTCATCTGCTCCGAGAAGCAACAATTCACAGCGATTTCGAGGCAGTTTATAGATGTCGACGAGGAAATCAACTCTTGCCGGGAGCACCCCATAAAACTTTCTCACATATGGGTCGAGAGCATGTACACAGTGCCTCCATATGATCTTATGCTGGATATTCTTAGATAGCCAGTTCGTTGCACTGTTTGTCAAGTCTGAATGGTTATCCGCATAAGCGATAACCTCCGGATGCTTCTTGAGATAACGGCGGGCTGTATATACGTCAAGGTAAGATACGCCATGTATAAACAGAATATTAGGCGTACACTCTTCAATCGTCTTATAGACGTTTCTGTATCTCTTCATCTTTCTGGGAAACTTCTGCCAGCCGATAATCGGTAAGCGGATTACCCTGACACCGTCCTCATTGACATAGTCTGGCTTGTCAATCCGTTCCAGTTTTCCGGCTGTGCCCCACACCCACTCCGAGGTAATGATCGTAACTTCATGCCCATCTCTTTTCTGATATTTGGTTAAAAGATTATCCTGATAATTCAGGCCATCAGTGAAAGGTCCAAGCAGCACCAAATGTACAATTCTCATATTTCATACATACTCCGCCTAATATGTTATAAATCCACCACTTTTTCTATGAACGCTTCATGCAGTTAATGCTATAATTTAATAGAATAAAGATTGTTTCTGAGCTTCAATTTCAAATCATTGATTTGAAATTCTGCGTGATCCGGAATGAAAATATATGGCCAGCACCACACAGGTTGATCACTTAGATCATTCACTATAACTACCTGCTACGGTATATTTTGTCAGACATACAATCATGTCATTTTTTTCGTATGATATTATATCAACATAATAAAACATATCACCAAGGATCAAAGGAATAATCACATAGACTCCTTAAAATGCTGTCAGAATAAGATCGAATGAATTCTCCACAGAACATAATCTGTATACATCCATAAACACATTTAGAGCTTTATGGAATCTGATTAAGAACTCTTTTGCCTTCTAAATAATCTAAGAAGTTTTATTCTCCATTTTAAACCACTCAACTGTATTCTTTATACCTTCCCTAAAGGAGACTTCTGGTTTAAAACCTGTATCCCGTATCAAATCATATATATTTACGCAAGAGGCAAATGCCTGCGTAGAATACGATTGTACCTCGCCTATACCTAATTCAAGAGTAGGATTAATTACATCTCGGATAGTCTCTACATACTCTCTTAAAGGTTTATATTCTCCTGATCCAATACCATATACTTTTCCTGGAATTCCCTTTTCACCAATCAGTCGGATTGCACGTACAACTTCTGATACATATAAAAAGTCCCACATTTGATTAAGTGGTCCATATTGGGGTCTCTGCTTATTCAATAAAGATCTAATAGTGTATGTGATAATATTATTATCTGTCCGTCTCTCACCAAATGTGCTCGGAAGTACTGCCCAAATAAATGGCTGTCCTAATTGGCGCGCCCGAACATCTAAATAGTATTGGACGGCGACCTTTGTCGCACCATAAATATCATTTGGCTGTTGTTTCGCAGAAAGATTCATAACATCAGATGTTAGTGCATATTCTGCTACAGTTCCACTCGATACAAACAGTTTACATCCTAATCCATTACACACATCCAAAGCATTGAGAGCCATAGGAATATTCACAAGTTGTTTATTAATTACATTCTTGTCTTCTGGTGATACACCCTCCCAACCTAAATGATAGAACACATCATATTCAATAGAATTATTAAAATCCTTTATTCTGAGATTCTGTAAATCACTTTGAATATATGAAAATTCAGGATTGCTCAATATCTCAGGTATCAGTCTCTCTGGTTTTCTAACAACTGATACTACATGATACCCATTAGACAATAAGTCTTGGGTTAACCAACTCCCAATGAATCCAGTACTTCCAGTAATTATCGCATTCATCATGCATCCTCTCAATCATGCCTGTACTTTCACTGCCTCAGCTATTATCTCTGCCATGTAGTCTATCATCTCATCCGTCATTCCTGGATAAACACCGACCCAAAAGGTGTTGTTCATAATATAATCCGTCGTATCTAGTATTCCGGCGATACGATACTTTTCTGTTCCCCTGATCTGGTCAAAACAAGGATGCCGGATCAGATTACCGGAGAATAACAGTCTGGTTTGAACATTATGATCTTCCATATAGCGCGTGATCTTATTCCGGTTCAAGCCGCTTTCCGGCTGAGTAGACATAAGGAATCCGAACCAACTTGGTTCAGAATTATCTGCTGGCTCCGGAAGAATCAGTTTACTTTCCAAGTGCTCCAATGCTCTGTGCAATCTATCCCAGTTATGTCGTCTTCTCTCGATAAAACTCGGAAACTTTTTCAACTGCTCACACCCAATTGCGGCCTGCATATCGGTTACCTTTAGATTGTATCCGAAGTGACTGTAAACGTATTTATGGTCATAGCCGTCCGGCAGCTCACCGTGCTTACCGTCAAAACGGTGTCCGCAAAAATTGTCTCTCCCTGACGGGCACACGCAGTCACGTCCCCAGTCACGGAAGGAAAGTATGAAATGGTGTAAAAGCGGATTGTTCGTATAGACGCAACCTCCCTCTCCCATCGTCATATGATGAGGAGGATAAAAGCTACTGGTGCCGATATCGCCCCAAGTTCCTGTAAACTTTGTGACTCCATCTATCGTATACTTTGTTCCAAGCGCGTCACAGTTATCTTCTACAAGCCAGAGACTGTGCTTCTCGCAGAAAGCTTTGACTGCCTTCAGATCAAACGGATTACCCAACGTATGGGCAATCATGACAGCTTTTGTCTTCCCACTCAAAGCATTTTCCAGCTTGGTCACATCAATGTTATATTGCGGAACCGTTACATCCACAAAAACGGGTACTGCTCCATAATTCAAGATCGGAGTAACCGTAGTCGGGAACCCGCAGGCAACTGTAATAACTTCATCCCCGGGCCGAATCTGTCGTGCGCCCAGTTCCGGTGCAGTCAGTGCCATAAAAGCGATCAAATTCGCAGAAGATCCACTGTTCACCAAATGAGCATATTTTACCCCGATCCAGGAAGCAAACTCTTTCTCAAATTGATCGGAAAACCTGCCTGTTGTGAGCCAGAAGTCCAGCGTCGCATCTGTCAGCGCCTGCATTTCCTTTTCATCGAAAACACGGGAAGCATAACTGATACGGTCCCCAGGTTTGAAGCAATCCTTTTTCTCTTTAAAGTCATGATAATAATCGGCCACAAGTTCCTTGATCCGCTCTCTGGCTTCTGCTTCACTTTTCCAATTTGCCATTACCATCATCCTCCAACAGGAATTCTTCAATCTGTCGATCCATTACACTCCTGACATCTTTCCCGTCTTGCCATGCCTTACTCCACTCGACAGTTTTTTCAATTGCCGTCTCCAAATTCCAGTGTGGGCGCCAGCCAAGAGTTTTTTTAAGTTTAGAACAATCCAACTTCAAGAAATTAGCCTCATGGGGACCGCCATCATATTGATTGACCCATTTCAGCCCATTGCCCCAATGTTTCACAAACAAGTCAACCAAGGCACCTGTTTGGAAACAATCCTGATCATCCGGCCCGACGTTGTAGTATCCCTCATACTTATTATCCTGATACTGCATTGCAGCAATCATAAGGTAAGCATATATCGGCTCCAGTACATGTTGATAAGGACGTGTAGAATATGGGTTTCGAACAGCAATTGTTTCCCCATTTACAGCTGCACGCACACAATCCGGAATAATCCTGTCATGCGCGAAGTCACCGCCACCGATTACGTTACCAGCACGGGCAGTGGAAACTGCCACTTGTCCATCAGAAAAGAAACTTTTCTTATAGGAATGCGTCACCAGCTCAGAGCAGGATTTAGAATTACTGTATGGATCGTAGCCGTCTAATGGCTCATTTTCACGATAGCCCCACTCCCACTCTTTGTTCTCATATACTTTATCAGTCGTAACGTTCAAAAAAGATTTTACCGAAGAAGTTCTTCGAACAGCTTCCAGAATATTCACCGTCCCCATCACATTGATACTATATGTATCCACAGGCTCTTCATAACTGAGACGTACCAGAGGCTGTGCTGCCATATGAATTACGATTTCTGGCTGAGCTTCCTGAACCGCAGAAAGAAGATGATTCAAATCCCGTACATCACCCTTGATATGAGTTATCTGGTTTCTCACGCCACAAAGGTCAAAAAGTCTGGTCTCTGGCATAGAGCAACTCGAAAATCCAACAACTTTAGCGCCGGCATTTACCAGCACCACTGACATCCATGAGCCCTTAAACCCAGTATGCCCAGTAATCAAGACCTTTTTCCCTTTATAATAGCTAATGTCCCATTTCATTCTACTATTCCCAGACCTTCCAAGGAGCGCTTCCTGATGCCCATAATGCTTCCAGTTTTTGTTTATCTCTCAGCGTATCCATGCACTGCCAGAAACCATAATGCTTATAATTGACCAGCTGTCCTTCGTTCGCCAGTAGTTCAAGAGGTTCTCTCTCAAACATAATGGTGTCACCCTTTATATAGTCAAACACCTCAGGCTCCAGCACCATGAACCCACCATTAATCCAGCCGGAATCATTTTTGCTTTTTTCTCTGAAAGATGAGATATAATCCCCATCCAAATCCATAGTGCCAAAACGTCCTTCCGGCTGTACAGCCGTCAATGTAGCCAGCTTTCTATACAACCGATGATGTTCGATCAGTTTCTGAATATTCACATCTCCGACACCGTCTCCATATGTCATCAGGAATGTGCCATCCAGGAATCTTCCAATCCGCTTCAGTCTGCCTCCCGTCATCGTGTTCAACCCTGTATCAACAACTGTCACTTTCCATGGTTCTACATGCTTTTTATGGACAATGACCTCATTACCCTTCGTAAAGTCAAAAGTGACATCAGAAGTATGAAGAAAATAATCCCCAAACCATTCCTTGATCACTTCCTGTTTATACCCAGCACAGATAATAAATTCATGAAAACCATAGAACGAATACAACTTCATGATGTGCCACAAAATTGGCATACCTCCGATTTCGATCATCGGTTTTGGTTTAAACTGGGATTCTTCCGATATTCGAGTTCCAAAGCCCCCTGCTAATAGCACAACTTTCATGTTCTCAGATTCCTTATTAAAGATTCTTTCAGTTTTCTCGCAGGACTCTCCAACACAAACAGGAGAAACCTGATTTTAAGGTGGTATTTTACCGTTTTTGATATGTTGTATGAGTCTATCATCTGAAATACTTTGTCTATTTCTAAGAATGTTCTTCCACAACAATACCTTCTGGCATTATCTCTGATCATCTTAAATAGCTGACGATTTTTATCAAAATAATTCTGGTAAGGTAAGGCATCGAAAACAATCGCAAGTTGCCCCATTAAATTATCTTTTGAATAATCCCAATTTTTTTTCTTTAATACCGTATTAGCAAATGGATTACACGTAACATGTACCATCTCACCTGCAGCTAAATTGAACGCTATAAAAAAAATAAAAGGATAAACATTTGGCTTAACATTGGCTAAATATGCTTCTAAAACTCCTTCACGTTCAAAGACGATACAAGACAATTGGTGCCCTTTCTCACTGATCCATAACGATCTTCTATCATATACTTTATCTGCTTTGACAGGATCTCGGTAATAGTTGCCGATACGCGCCCCACTGCTGTCAACTGGATAATAATTAGGAATAATACCCCTGATCGTTCCTTTTTTCAAGTAGCAAATTACGGTTCTAAGATAGTCTTCTGTAAAATAATCGTCGTCACCTAATGTCATGACATATTTAGCATCTGATTGTTCAAGTAGAAACAGTATGTTCTTCTCTATTCCTATATTACATTTCTGACGATACAGCTTATACTTAAATGAAAATTCATTTTCCAAATAGCACCTAAGATTATTAAATGATTCTTCCTCGGATCCATTATCAGAAATAATAATATTTAAACAGTTCTCATAATGATTACGCATGATATATTTATTTATTCTCATCAGGTTCGCTATTAACTCTTGATCTCTGTTTAGTGTTGGTATGAGGATATCTAACAAGTTGTGCATAGGCTCCATGTTCTAAATCCAACTCCCTGATTGTCTAATTCTTTTAATTATGTCAATGATGTAACCGTGATATCTTTTATTATGAGAATAAATACACAAAAAAAAGAGATTCGGGAAAATAAAGCAAGATACAGCATACACCATTAAAATGATTAAATCGCTCTTAACACGGAAGCTTGTGATAATTATCCTCCCGGCAAAAGATGTAATCACACCCGCTGTAATTATTACTAGAAAAAAAATTAGATTTTCCAGATAATGATGGAGCCTTTCTCCATTTTTAAAATACTCAGTAAATACAAACTTACTTCCATAAAAATATACACACGTAAATGATATAATTGTCGCAGATACTATACCTCCAATTCCAAAGAATTTCCCTAATATTAGATTTAAGCCAAGATTCAGTCCCGCTTCCACAATAGATCTTATTTTTCCGAACCACCAAAGCCCCGCTGCCTGATAGTATACAGAATTAATATCTCCTTGTTTCATCAGCAAAAACAGATAGCAAAATAATAGCATAACACCGTTTGGCAGCATCAACGTCTCTCCCATCCATAATCTCATGAACGGTTGATAAAGACACATCATGCAAACGCAACACCATCCTGCTATCCACATGTATAAAAAATGGAATTTCAAAAAGTCCTGATAATTCTTCTCTGGAGATTCTGTAACAATTTTATTTCCAATACCAGCAATTATTGAAGCCGTGATTGCTCCTAAAACTGTATTCACACCATTTAAAATATAGAAATAGTTGTTATAAATGGTGACCGCAATCAAACCCAAATAAGCTGAAGCTACTATGCTGTCAAATGTATTTCTGGTTGCACCTCCAATTTTCCAAATAGCAAGACCAAGAATGTTTTTTCTAAGTTCCCTTCTCTCTTTCTCACCAAGAAAACCACAGGGTTTGTACTCCGGGAAAAGCTTATCCGTTGCTCGTCCATTTAACAGGTTTAACATTACTGTGGATACAGGGAGTATCACTGCATAACAGTAAAAATTCTTGAACAGCAACAACGATACACATTGGAGCCCATATAAAAAGAAGCTATACAACAAAGTATTTTTACTAATAATGTCTCCTCTTTGATGTGCTGTTAATAGACACGTTTTATACGCATATAAAAAGTAACTGATAACAGAATTAAAAAGGTATACTAAGTAGAGGATATACAGGTTAATATCTGCTGGGATATCATCTTTAATGAGTTTTGGTAATACTGGCAACAAACTCAACCCGAGCAAGAGTATGATTATCCCTATAACAAGATATGCTTTCCTCAAATAATTAAGAATAGCACAAATCCTATTCTTATCATCTTCGGCAATTGGTTTATACAAGCTATAAACAATTGCACTTGAAATCCCTAATTCCGTAAGACTAAGTACCTGAAGGATTGATGTGAACAGACTGCCTAATCCAGAATATTCAGCGCTTAATGTATAAATCAGTACTGTTCTAACAAGGAAAGGAAGCAAAATGTGAACTATTCTTTGAATAATTCCCCATTTTGTATTTCGAATTGCGTTTCTGGTTCTTTCAATTCTCATTTTTACAGTCTTCCGTGGAGCCCACAGGCTACTGTTTTTTGCAACATTTCTTCATAAATTGTAAATGTTTTTTGTGCATTTTTCACAGAGTCAAAGTTGTCATGAGCAAATCTTATCGCATTCATCGAAATTGTATTGTATTCATTTTGATCATCACACAAATGTTCACAGACTCTTTCAAACTCATCAAACGTTGCGTTGTTAACTAAGAAGCCAGTTACCCCATCAATAATAAGTTCTCTGAGTCCTCCAATATTTGACGCAATTGAAGGTACCCCCATAGCCCCAGCTTCAATAATGCTCCTCGCAAAATGTGGTACCTGAAAAGGTGCTATCATGAGATCGGAAGATGCTATCACTTGGGGAACATCCCTTCTAAAATTGAACAAATGGATGTTGCTGTTCTGCATCTCTAGTTTACGTAATTCTTTTAAATAATCCGAATGATCATCTGGATTTACTCCTACAATACACAAATGGATGTCTTTTCTTCTCTGTAATAGTGGAATAATTGCAGATGTAAACTCCAGAGCACCATTCGCTTGACATACTCTAGCCAGACATAGTAGGACTTTAGAATTTGTATCGAGATTTAACTCTTCCCGTAAGCAATTGGACTTTATATTCTCATTATATGTACTAAAATCAACAAAGTTATATATTATATCGATTCTTTTCTTCGTATGCAGGGAGTCTGCATCATATTGTTCAATTGCAATAAATCTATCAACTGCCGCTTCGCAGTTTTTTCGAAGGATATCCCCCCAAAAGCCATCCAATAGAGGCTCCCTTACATGGCATATAATCGGAATATATGGGAAAGATTTCCTAATCGACTGTGCAACAAAGCAAAGACATGTACTATTTAAATGGACAATATCTGGACGTATATCTCTTACAATTTTTTTAATTTCAAGATAGGATGGTAGTAAATGTCTAATATTAAACTTGAGCGTCCCTATATTTATAGGTGCAACTGTGCTGCCATGCCATCCCCCGATATATTTTCCCTGGATCACATGAGCTCCTACTGATTCGAATAATTCTTTGTTTTTTTCAAAGTCCAGATGGCATATTACGTAAGGATCATATTTTTCTTTATCCAATTCATTAATTAGAAAAGCCAGACTTCTTGGGGCTCCTCCATGATTTCCCCCATGGTGAACATACATTATTTTAGTTTTTTCGGGCATATAAGCTTCCTCTCTTTGCTTGATTCAGCTAACTATCCTTATTAGATTCTCTCATGTAATATCTGCTCTTATATTATTTTTTAATCAAAGTCTTTGGGATTTGCTTCCAGCCATTATACTTTACAGAGTTCTGCCATTTTCAGGATTTTCTTTGCCTGTACGCTTTCCGTTTTATTCTCCATCACATATTGTTTTGCATCCATTCCCTTCCGGTGCAGTTCCGCTTTGGCCTTCGACAGGACTTCATTTAGCGTCCTGCTCATGCCTTCAACGGACTCATCACCAAAGAGATAGACGTATTCAATATGCTCTGTGGGCATACCCGGCAGTCTTGTAGTAAGTAATGGTGTACCTGATGCCATATATTCCAGATTCTTGGAAGGGAAAGAATACTTTGTAAACTCTGCATCGGTCGGTCGGGGATTAATGAGTAATGTCGCCTTTACTTCCTCATTGACAACTACATCATTGGGAACCTTGCCATAATATCTGATGTGTTCATTTTTCATCGTTCTCAGTTCCTCGGCATAGTCGCCGTCTCCGTAGATATGGAGCTCAGCCTCTTTGATATCCGCTGCTGAAAA
>CACYEP010000064.1 GCA_902773425.1 uncultured Erysipelotrichaceae bacterium
AACTATGTTTCCTGAGCAAGGGAATGGAGGGTTTGGATTCTATGTCTCAGGATCTTCTCTCTTCCTTTGTTCAACTATGTTATAGTCCTTTCTTTTAGCACTGTCAAGCCTAGAGTGCTAAAAATTTATATTTTTTTATCCCAGCGTGTCCAGATACTTTTTTCCTTCGGTCATCAGGTACTCCTGAATTTCCGGATACAGTTCGATATGACCTACAATATAGCGGGCATCCTTCTGCGCTTGGATCATCACATTCTGATCCCTTACGAAATCGCCCAGAATAAAGCCCGGTGCACCGCTTTGGCGGTTTCCGAGTAAATCCCCGGGACCTCTGCGTTCGAGGTCATACTGCGCGATTTTGAAGCCGTCGGAGGTATTTGCGAGAAACTCCAGACGTTCCAGGACTTCGGGGTCCTTTGAGCCTGTCAGAAGATAACAGTATCCTTTCTTGCCGTGTCTTCCGACTCTTCCGCGCAATTGGTGAAGCTGGGATAAACCGAAACACTCCGCATCATAGATCACCATGACATTGGTAAAGGGAATATCCACGCCGACTTCCACTACGGTAGTCGTAATCATCGCGTTATATTTTCCGTCACGGAAATCATTCATTGCCTGATCTTTTTCTTCGGAACTGAGCTTCCCGTGGACATATCCTACGCGGAACCTTCCTTCCCATTCCTTCTTAAGATTTTGATACAGAGTCTGTACGTCCCTGCGCTTGTAGGCGTCATTTTTCTCAATGGACGGACATACGATGTAGACTCCGTTTCCTTCCTCCATCAAGGATTCGATTTCACGCTGCACCGGCATGATGGAATTCTTGCGGACCAATTCCGTAACGACCGGTTTGCGGCTTTGGGGCATCGCAGAAATAATCGAGATGTCCATATCTCCGTAAACCGATGTCGCCAGGGTGCGGGGAATGGGAGTCGCCGACATCATTAAGATATCCGCATTGTTTCCTTTGCGGGAAAGGTTTCCTCTTTGTTCGACACCGAAACGCTGTTGTTCGTCAATGACCGCATAGCCGAGATTCTTAAATTCCACATCTTCCTGAAATAATGCGTGTGTTCCCGACGCGTACTTATATTTTCCGTTTTTAAGGCCTTCCAGACGCTCTGTGCGCTCTTTCGCGTCCAAGGATGAGTAAAGGGCTGTCCCGGGGATTCCAAGCGGCTCAAACAGTTCTTTCAGGGTCTTTTCGTGCTGTTTGGCAAGGATCTCCGTCGGTGCCATCATCACTGCCTGGTAACCTGCCAGGATGGCCGCGTACATTGAGATTGCCGCAACCACGGTCTTCCCCGAACCTACATCCCCTTCCAATAACCTTACCATCTTCTTTTCCGACTTCAGGTCTTCCAGGATTTCACGGAGCGCCGTCTTCTGATCTTCCGTCAGCTCAAACGGAAGACGGGAAATCATCTTCCGCAGACCGGATTCCTGAAAGGACTTGGAAAATCCGTCGCCTTCGCCCTTGTTTAAGATGCGTCTTGACTCCATGACAACCTGGAATTTCAGGAATTCTTCGTATTTTACCGTGCGCACCGCGTCTTCCAACAACCGTTTATCCGACGGGAAATGAAGGTTATAGTACGCGTCATAGATATCCATCAGACGGTAACGCGCGATGAATTCCGAAGGAATGAAACTGCGGAATTCATCCCGGGAATTACACTCAAAACACTTTTTCACCAATTTCTGAAATTCCGCCGAGGAAAGACCTTCCTTTAAGGAATACACGGGATGAATTCCCTCCACGGTTTCGAGGGGATTCTTGGTGACCTTCATCGCGGTTACTTTAAGATTGCCTTCGTATTTCCCGATTACGGTAACCGCATCTTCGATATTGTATCCCGACATCCACGGCTGATTATAAACTGTCAGATGTATGATGCGGTCATGGGTCAGAATTTCTGCGCGGGAAATACTTTTGTGCGCCGCATAACGGTAACTCGTAACACGGCCTGCGATTGTTCCCGCGAATAAAACCACATCTCCGGGATTCCAGGTGTCCGGACTTGACGCAATAAAAGTCTCGTAGCGGTACGGGTAATGAAAGATCAGATCCTCGGCCTTCGTCAAACCCATCGCATCGAGATATTTTTTCTTTGCGGCTGTAAATTTCGGTGTGGTATACATGAGTCTATTATACTCCAAGTGCGCACCGTGAAAAAAGGATGCCTTACGCATCCTTGTGTACTAATCCAAACCGATGTAGTAAGAATATACCGGCTGTTCGCCTAAGTATGTCTCGACTTCGAAATCCGGATATTTCTTATTGATGTAGTGCTTGAGAAGTTCCAGATCGCTGTCCGTGACCCCCTCACCGCCGATCAGGGTAAACACGGAGTATTCTTCATCTCTTCCTTCCGCCATCGCGTCAATCAGGCCCTTGGCCGTCTTATACGCAACCGGCGTGCTGATCTTGATCGTCTTGTCCATGATGCCCATGTAGTCCCCGGACTTTATATCTACTCCGTCAATCGATGTATCCTTGATCGAATAGGTCACCGATCCCGATACGACATGTTCCAAAGCTTCTTCCATGGCTTCCATGTTGTCTTCCAGTTCCGCATCCGGATCAAACGCAATCAATGCGCTTAAGCCCTGCGGAATGCTCTTGGTCGGAAGAACATGGATATCTTCTTCCGGAAGCACATCCTTGGTCTGTTCGGCAGCCATGATGATATTCGAGTTATTCGGAAGAATGATCACATGGTGTGCTTTCACCTTGGAAATCACGGACACAAACGATTCGGTGCTCGGGTTCATGGTCTGTCCCCCGGTCACAATATGCGTCGCGCCGAGATCCTTGAACATGGAATTCAATCCTTCTCCGGAAGACACCGCGATCACCGCGTATTCCACCGGTTCCAAATTCACATCTTCCACGATCGATTCCGATAATTCTCCGGACAGATTCTCAATCTGAACCTTTTCGAAGGTGCCGTAACGCTGCACAGCGTTTAATACCTGGCCCGGCATTAAGGTGTTGATGCTGACAAGAAGTCTTCCCGCTTCTTCCCGGACAATCAGGGTATCACCCAGAAGTTCCAGTTTCATGCGCAGCTTTTCGACCTTGTCATGATCTTCCTTGGCAAGTCTGTCCAATAAGACATGGACCTGCGTGCGGTATCCGACTTCTTTTTCTTCCGCCGGAGAATCCGTGCTTTCTTCCTCTTTGGATAATTCCACCGGATTACCGTCCACCGCCGCCTTAAACCCGCGAATTACTTCCACGAATCCCGATCCGCCGCTGTCCAATACACCGACTTCCTTCAAGACCGGAAGAAGATCCGGAGTTCTTTTTAACGATTCCTCCGCTTCTTTTACCATGATCTCGAAATACTCGTTGACGGACATTTCCGGATTGCGTTCCACCATCACGTTCGCGTAATCCGCCGATTCACGCACAACTGTCAGGATCGTGCCTTCCACCGGCTTCATGATGGCTCTGTACGCAACTTCCGTACCGCGTAAGAATGCCGCGCCCAGATCGACTGCGTTGATTTCGACTTTCTTGTCAACCGACTGAGCAAAGCCGCGGAACACCTGCGATAAGATAACGCCCGAGTTTCCTCTTGCGCCCATCAGCAATCCTCTGGAGAATACTTTCGCGACATCCCCGAAGGATTCCGATTTCATTTCCTTCACCTGTTCTCTTCCCGATGTGAAGGTCAGGTGCATATTCGTTCCGGTATCCCCGTCCGGGACCGGAAACACATTTAATGAATCAATATGGTGATGATGATTTGCCAGGTTATTGCCGGCGCTTTCAATCATCATCTTAAAATCTTTGCCGTTTAACTTTTCCATTCCGGTTACCTCAATTAATCAATGACGCGCACACCCTGTACGAACACATTGACCGCTTCAAATTTCTGATCCAGGGATTTTTCCAGCGTATATTTCACGCGCTGCTGCAGTTCATGCACAACCGCGCTGATTTTTACGCCGTAGCTGACGATGATATAGAGATCAATCACCAATCCGTTCTTTCCCTTCTTGACCGCGACGCCCTTGGAATAGTTATCCTGTCCGAGCACCACTGCCAATCCTCCGCTGATCATATTGCGCGGAGCAATCCCGACGACACCGTAGCACTCCGCTACCGCCGCGCCGGCTAAAGATGCGATCGCGTCCTTGGACACGTTGATTGTTCCGAGATAAGAGTCTTTTTCAATCGACATAAGCTTAACCTCCTGTCTTAAAGAGTATTATACCAAATCCCCGTTTGAACTCCAAATTTACTCACCTTCACCGGAAGCGGACTCTTCCGTACCTTCCTCAGCGGGATTCTCTGTTTCCTCACCCTCCTGAGGCTCCGTCTCTCCGGTTTTTTCCGGATCTTCCTTTCCCGGATCGGTTTCCGTATTGCCGGCCTCATTGATCTTCTTGATGGATTCCGCTTCTTCTTCGTTTAATTCCTTACAGCTTCTGGTATACGCGTTGGATGTAAGTTCATTGATCATGATACACGTCCGGGAAGACCCCACACTCGACGCAATTCCGTAGTAACTTGCCATATACGGGATCCCGTCTTTTGACATAAACACCTGATTTCCGTCATTCATCATAAACCGGTACATCTCCGGGTCATACGACTCTACAAACGGCCAGATTTCCGCAATTCCCGAAATGATCTGCGGATCCAGTTTATCAAGTCCCGCAATCAGTGCCTTACGCTGTTCCTCATTCTCAAATTCCTTCAAAAACGGAATCGATCCCATCGCGGTATAGTAGTCCTGAAGGAGTTTGATTTCTTCCCCTCCGGTCAAAATAATGTACGGGTCCTCTTTTACAAAATGATACCCGAGAGCCTTCTTCATGGTTAAACGGATCCGCACGGTGCGTTCGGTATCCACAATAACTTCGGCTTTTTCCACCAGCGGATTGGACTCAAGCCTTGCGGATACATACGACGGGAATACAAACGGATAGCGCGTGCCGGAAGACAATCCCGCCAGTTTCAGAATGTATTTCTCCGAAAGATAGGCGTTCCCGTTCACCGTGACCTCGCGGATCTTGGAGATGTCCAGACAAAGATATACGGCAAACAGAATCAAAAATGCCGCGAATCCGCGCAAGAAAACCATCCGGAGCTTTCTTCTCCGGATCTTTTCGCGTTCTTTCCGGCGTTCCTCTTCTTTCTGCCTTACATATTCGGGATGGAACTCAGAAAACAGAATTTCATCTACTTTTTGCTGTTTGGCCAATTGAATTTCTCCATTTCCAGTTTCAGGACAAACCCATAACGTTCTTCCATATCATGATTGATCGAATCAATCAAACTCATCACGTCGGACGCCTTCGCATGATCGACATTGATGATGAAGTTGGAATGCTTCTCGGAAACTTTCGCTCCGCCCACCGTCTTTCCGCGGTAACCGAGCTCATCGATATATTTCCACGCAAAGCCGCCTTCCGGATTACGGAACACCGAACCGCAGGACGGATAATCTAACGGCTGGGTTGCCATACGTCTTGCCCGGCGTTCTTCAATCAGAGAACGGATTGAATCCACATCCGATTTTTCCAACTGCAGGCGCACACCGACGATCAGCCATTCCGGGTGTTCCTGAAATACGGAAGAACGGTACGCAAACCCGCATTCTTCGTTCTTCACCCAGTCAAACCTTCCGTCACGCAGCACCAATACTTCTTCGATGACTTCGCTCATCGAACTCTTGTAGGCACCGGCATTCATGAATACCGCGCCGCCGACCGTACCCGGGATCCCGGACGCGAATTCCAGCCCGGAAAGCCCGCGTTTCATGCATTCATACGATAATGCGATCAAAGACGCACCGGCCTCGCATACGACCTTATCATCCTCGAAATACGTATCGATAAAGAAGCGGTCCAGTCTTACCACTACACCGTCATAGGGATCATCGGAGCACAGAAGATTGCTTCCCTTTCCGATGACTTTGTACGGGACTTTTTCCTCATTTAAAAGGCGCATGCATTCGGCAAGCCCCAGCATGTCTTTCGGATATACGGTATATTTCGCAATCCCGCCGATCCGGTACGTCGTCATCGTCCCTAACGGACGGTTCAAATCGACTTCTCCGATCGCGCGGAGTTTATCTTCCAACAATCTCATTTCTTCACCCTAATCATCTCTGCCATCAGTTTCTTCATATTCTTGGACGCATCCGGGAATCCGATTCCCTTTGCGTTCTCACGCATCTTCGCAAGCTTTTCCGGATCATTCATATACTCATCCAGCATGCTCACGAGTTTTTCCGCGGTTAAATCTTTTTCTTCCAGTTCCACTGCACATCCCGCATGAACCATGGAAAGCGCATTGAAGTGCTGATGATTGTTCGGCACATACGGTGACGGAACCAAAATCGCCGGGATGCCCATCGTCGCGATTTCTGCCGTACTGGTCGCACCGGCTCTGGACACGATCATCTCTGACACCCTCATCAGCGCCAGCTGATCGACAAACGGAAGAACCCGTTCATTCTCACCGGTTTCCAGATCCTTGACGTATTCCTCAAATCCTTCGCGTCCGGCCGCAAATACGATCTGATACTCTCTTCCCGCAAGACGTTTCAACACTTCCTTCATTGTTTCATTGACCGATTCAGAGCCTAACGAGCCCATGACGATCAATACGGTCTTCTTGGCAGGATCCAGTCCGAGTTTGGTTAATGCCGACGGATCCGCCTTGATTTCCGCAGCCTCCGAAGCTCTCGGATTCCCTAACAGCACCGTCTTTTCCGCCGGGAAATCCTTGGCGGAATCTTCATGGGAAATCACGATCTTATCCGCGATCTTTCCCAACAGAAGATTGGCTTTTCCGGCAATCGAATTCTGTTCATGCAGCACCGTAGGAATTCCAAGTTCCTTCGCCGCCAAAATGACCGGCACCGAAATATAGTTTCCGAACCCTACAACGATATCCGGCTTGAATTCCTTCAGTTTTTTCCGGACAACATTCTTCGCCTTCAAAATCTGAAATAACGGCGCGATCTTTCCGAGAAGACTCTGATTCGCCACACCGGTTACTTCAATTCCCAAATATGGATATCCGGCTTCCGGCAGGATCTTCGCTTCCATGCGGGTCGTTGTCCCGACAAAAAGAACCTCCGAATCCGGATCTTTACAAATTTCCTTCGCAAGGGCCATGGCCGGATAGATATGTCCTCCGGTACCGCCCGCAGCCATACAAACGCGCATGAAAACCTCCTAACGCAAGAGAAATTATACCATGGGTCTATGATGAAAAAAACCGATTATTTTGAAATGAATCAGTGGAATCCCGAGATTATGAACTGCGTATTTACGAAGACATTCAAATATTATCTTTTCATCCAAGATTGGAATTCTCAGAGATCTAGGTACGATACGCTTTTCTTTACCCATGTAAACCATTCTTCATTTGAACTAACCGCATTATATCCTTTCTACGAATGATCTTCTGTTTCAATAATCCTCCAGTGAAAGTATTTTTTGAAATCATTATAGCATTTTTCACATATCCAAACTTTCTCATCAGGTTGGTAATATGCCTTTTTAGGATGATGCTTGTCTTTATCAAAAACTGACCAACAGAATTCACATTGATCATAATCTTCAACACATAGTTTGCGATCAAACGTCCTAAACACTAAATACTTGTTCATTAAGTACCCTTCTTGTCCTTGAATTCTCCAGTCATCGAGCCACGAATCATTTTCATTTTTTGAGTTATTAATTAGCGAGTATTCTTTATTATTCTGCTTTTTCATATCAAAACCTCTCTCATTTAGGTTCAATAGGCCTGGGATGATTGAAATCCGGATGCAATGACTCTCCTGATTCAGGGTTAAAGCAACTCCCCTCATTGCTTTCTTGCTCGCCTTTTGAGGAACTTTTTCTACCACCTATCTATCATTTTGATGACTTTCCTGTCAAGGAAGTTTCGATAATACTTTCATTATTACTAAAAAATAGCGCTTCATTAAACGCTATTTACAATAGATTGCTGTCAGTTTCATCTTTTAAATCGAACAGGGTCATTTCCTTTTTTCCTTTCGGAACCGGAAGACCTAAGTGTTCATACGCTTTCGCGGTAACTTCTCTGCCTCTGGGAGTCCGGTTGATAAATCCCTGTTGGAGAAGATACGGTTCATACGCGTCTTCCAAAGTGGAAGCTTCTTCCCCGATGGAACTCGCCAAAGCTTCCAGACCTACCGGTCCTCCGCGGAAACGTTCAATGATTCCCAAGAGATATCGGCGGTCCACATCATCCAGACCTCTGCGGTCTACCTTTAACCGGGTCAGCGCATACCGCGCTGTTTCTTCGTCGATCACTCCGTCATTCATGACCTGGGCGAAGTCCCGGACTCTGCGTAAAATCCGGTTGGCAACACGGGGTGTTCCGCGGCTGCACTTGGCAAGCTCCGCGACGGCGTCTTCTTCGATATCGGTATGGAATACCTTGGCGCTGCGGCGGATAATCCTCGAAATATCATCAAGGGAATAGTAATCCAGTTTTGCGACATATCCGAAACGGTCGCGTAACGGAGACGTCAGATCTCCGGCACGGGTCGTCGCGCCTACCAGGGTAAACGGAGGAAGCTTCAGACGGATCGAGCGGACACCTTCGTCTTTTCCGATGACCACATCCACGCAGAAATCTTCCATTGCCGGATACAATACTTCTTCCACTACTTTCGGAAGACGGTGGATCTCATCGATGAATAAGACATCGCCTGCCTGTAACGTCGATAAAATGGTCGCAAGGTCCGCAGGACGCTCAATTGCCGGTCCCGAGGCCACACGGATATCCCCGTTCATTTCGTTCGCCAGAATGTACGCCAGAGTGGTTTTTCCAAGTCCCGGCGGCCCGTACAGAAGTACGTGGTCCAAGGTCTCATTGCGCCGCTTGGCTGCCTCAATGAAAACATGAAGATTCTCTTTGACATCTTTCTGGCCGACAAAACTGTTTAAATCCTGAGGGCGTAAAGCTTCGTCTTCATTCGGTTCGATTTCTTCCGCGTCTAAGATTCTCTGTTCGATCATTTCTTACTCCTCATCATGATCTGCAGACCTAACCGCAGATATTCATCACTGGTCTTCGCCCCGGATTCCTTCAGCTGTTTGATCACGCCCTGGATTTCCTGCGGACGGTAGCCTAAGGTCTTCATCGCCTCAATTGCGTCTTCCAGTTCCGGATTCCCGGTGGATTCCGTTTCCGCAACCACCAGTTTTCCCTTCAGATCCAATACAATCTGGCTCGCAGTCGACTTCCCGATTCCCGGAAGTTTCTTTAAATAGGACGCGTCCCCGTTTTCGATGGCTTCGATAATACGCGTGTAATGGTCCGCCGCCAGCATCTTCATCGCTGTCTTGGGTCCCAGTCCCTTTACCGAAATTAAACGCGTAAAGAGCTCCAGTTCATCTTTTTTGAGGAATCCGAACAGATTCTGTCCGTCCTCCAAAAACTGTTGGTACGTAAACAAAAACACATCCCCGCCCGGTATTAACGGTGTACGGGTATTGAAGAATACCTTGTAGCCGATTCCGTTCACATCCACGATCACGGATTCGGCATCGTAGGAATAGACCTTTCCTCTTACAAACGCAATCATATCATCACCATCTTTTATTATACATTAGAACGTGAAGATTCCTAAATGTTCCAATAAAATTCGAAGTCCCAGAAGGATCAAAATGATTCCTCCGGCACGCTCGGCTTTCTGTCCGTATTTTGCACCGAGCCGGCTTCCCATGCGCACTCCGAACGCGGATAACGTAAACGTTATGATTCCGATGAATAACGCGGCGGTCCAGATGTTGACGCTCAAAAACGCCAAAGTCACACCTACTGCCAGCGCGTCAATCGAAGTCGCAACCGCCAAAACGAAGAGAGTCTTAACACTGAGGTCATTGCTCATGCCTTCGCTTGCTTCCAGCGACTCCTTGATCATATTGATTCCGATATATCCTAACAGGATAAACGCGATCCAATGATCCACGGCTTCGATCATATCGGCAAACACCGACCCGAGGAAATATCCTATGACCGGCATCCCCGCCTGGAAACCTCCGAACCATAATCCCACCTTCACCACATCGGAATTCCGTGGTTCTTTTAACGCCAGTCCCTTACAGATCGATACCGCCATGGCATCCATCGATAAACCCACGGCCAATATAAACAGACTGAATAAATCCATTAAAAGTCCTCGAAGGTGAACTCATAGTCACGGATATAGATGATATCTCCGTCTTCCGCGCCGTTTTCACGCAGAAGATGTTCAATACCGAATACTTTCAGATCATGCGATAACCGGCGGATATCTTCCTCGGTCTTTAACGGATTGTCGTGGAACAGCTGGTCGATACGCGGTCCCTGGACATTCCACTTGCCCTTGGCGATCTTGGTGACAGAGAACGGTTTCTTCGGTTCTTCGTAGGTATACACGACACCCTTGAGTTCCTTCTCTTCTTCCTCTAACGGGAACGGTGCGGTCACCTGTAAGAGTTCCGCCGCCTTCTTCAATGCGCCGTCCAGACCTTCATTGATGATGGCGCTTGCCGGATAGACCGGCAGATCCGGATGAGCTTTCTTAAACCGTTCCAGGTTTTCTTCGGCTCCCTCCACGTCCATCTTGTTGGCAATCACCACTTCCGGCCGTTCCAGAAGTCTGTAGCGGTAACTTCCGAGTTCATTGCGGATATCCTCGTAATCCTGTAACGGATCTCTTCCCGAGGAACCGGCCATATCGATGACATGCAGGATGACCCGACAGCGTTCGATATGACGCAAAAACTCATGACCGAGTCCTTTTCCTTCGGATGCTCCCTTGATTAATCCCGGAAGGTCCGCCATGACAAACGAAACATCCCGGTTGACCTTCACCACGCCCAGCTGGGGAACCAATGTCGTAAAGTCGTAGTCCCCGATCTTCGGCTTGGCGACCGACGCGACCGATAACACGGTAGACTTTCCGACCGACGGATATCCGACCAAACCGACATCCGCCAATAACTTCAGTTCGACTTCGACTTCCAGTACATCTCCGAGTTCTCCCTGTTCGGAAAACTCCGGCGCCGGATTGCGCGCCGTCTTGAAGCGGAAGTTTCCTCTTCCTCCTCTGCCGCCGTGCGCAATGATTTCGGACTGGTCCGGCTGGGTCAAGTCCGCAATCAGGCGTCCTGTCGCAAGATTTTTGACGATGGTTCCCTGCGGTACCTTGACGGTTACACCTTCCCCGTCCGCTCCGTGCATCTTTTTACTTTTGCCGCGTTCTCCGTTTTCCGCGCGGATATTCCGGTGATAACGCAGATCCAGCAGCGTCGATTTATTGGTGTCGGCCACAAAGACGACATCTCCGCCTTTGCCTCCGTCTCCCCCGTCCGGTCCTCCTAAAGGTACAAACGGTTCATGACGAAAGGTCGCCGCGCCCGCGCCGCCGTTTCCTGCGAATAATTTCACTGTTACACGATCTACAAACATACTTTTCTCCTTGGCTGCCTACGCAGTCCGGGTTTAAAAAAGCGCCTCACCGGCGCTTTAAGAATTAAGCTTTCGGATAGACAGAAACCTTTGTCTTGTCTTTTCCCAAACGCTCGAAACGAACGATACCGTCACATAATGCGAATAACGTATCATCCCCGCCCTTACCGACATTGGTACCCGGGTGGATCTTTGTGCCTCTCTGGCGATAAAGGATCATTCCGCATTTCGCAAACTGACCGTCCGCGCGTTTTGCGCCTAAACGCTTCGACTGGGAGTCACGTCCGTTCTTAGTCGAACCTACACCCTTTTTGGAAGCGAACAGCTGAATGTTCAGTTCAAATCTCATCTCGATTTACTCCTTTCGATCGATTTCCAAATACTTTGGATATTCTTCGGCAATCGTTTTCAATTGAATCAGCATCGCATTCAGGATCAATTGTACATCCCGGGAATCCTGTATCACCCGGATCTCAATGTTTTCATTGAGCTTCAGTTCACAGGTATCCGGAACCATTTCATCCAAAGCGTTCATTGTGCCGGTTCCGATCGAACTTACTGCCGCACAGATCAGATCCTTTCCCGGATCCCCGGCATACGCATGCCCCGAGATCCTGACGGATTTCACCGATCCCCGATTGCCCGTTACACGGACATGAATCATTTTACGCCTCGATAGCTTCGACAGTCAGCTTGGTATACGGCTGACGATGTCCCTGTTTGCGATGGGAAGAACGGGTCTTCTGTTTGTATTTGAAGACTACGATCTTTTTGCCGCGGCCCTGCTTTTCAACCTTTGCCGTAACCTTTGCACCTTCGACATACGGATTTCCTACAGCGGTCTTTTCACCGGAAACCAGTAAAACCTTGTCGAATGTAACTACATCGCCTGCTTCAGCGTCCAGCTTTTCTACGAAGATCACCTGATCTTTTTCGACTTTCAGCTGTTTTCCGCCTGTTTCAATAATTGCGTACATTCCGATGGCACCTCCTTTTCATTGAAGACACGCTCAGACAAGGGAGTGTGCGTACACATTTGGAACCCTTTCCGATGCGGTTATACCGAAACCTGATACAACACATGGATTCTACCACATCCGCATGTTGATGTAAATGACAAATTCGCTTTATTTTACTTGTTTTTTTGAAAAAAGATCCCGGACAATTTCCGGGATCTTTCTTACAAATCACGAAGGAATTACAGAGCTTCCTTGAATGCCTTTGCCGGCTTGAATGCCGGAGTATTCTTCGCTTCGATTTCAACCTTTTCCTTGGTTCTCGGGTTGATGCCGGTGCGAGCTGCGTGATGCTTGTTGTAGAACTTTCCTAAGCCGGAAATGTCAACTGCTTTGTCTTCTTTGACGCACGCGACGATTTCATCCACCAATGTGTCAAGAATCGCGGTAGCGTCCTTCTTGGTCAGGCCGTTTCTTTCCGCAAGAACTTCAGCCAGATATTTCTTATTTACTTTTTCCATAATATCTCCTTAAATGTGTCAAAACACAATGCTATTCTACAGATTCCTCACCGTTTAATCAAGCAGTTTCGGCATAAAGTAAACGATCTGTTTTTTCCACCACGGCCAGTCATGATCGACGTCATATCCCCACCAGTCAAACCATGCGTTATCTACGCCCTTCCAGCGTAATATTCCTTCCAGCGAGCGGTAGCTTTGCTGCATTGCTTCTTCCCATCTGCCCTGTCCGACGCAGAAGATCATCTTCGAATGCCGGTACATATCCATCCACGGATGATCGGCCGGCATATTGCGCAGAAAGTCTTCCGGCGAATTCGCATATACGTTTTCATCCATGTAACCGTGGAAGAAGAAATTCGCGTTGAAGACGCCCGATAACGACAGCACGCCCTCGAAAAGATCGGGCCGGCGGAAGAACATATTCCCCGCATGCGCCGCGCCCATGCTGCATCCGGTCGTGATCGGCTTGCGGTAAACTCCGTCGTTGTTGTAGCCCATGTTCAGTTCGATAACCCGCGGATACCATTCCTCGGTCACATAGCGGAAGAATGCTTCGCAGATCTCCCCGCGTTCATGTCCGTCCCGGTACTCATCCGACCAGGATTCCGCATCCACGCTGTCGGCGCAGAACAATTGGATCTGACCTGAATCAATCCACGGAGCCAGAGTATCCACCATTCCGAAATCCTCGAAATCGTAGAAATTCCCGTTTTGCGGCGCAAATACCATGATTGGCTTGCCCGCATGTCCGTAGATTTTGTATTCCATGTCACGGTTTAACCAATGACTGTATTCTTTGCGGTATTCCGTCTGCATGCCTTACTCCATCGCGAAGGCGGTGAAGCGTTTGCCTTCCTCCAGATCTTCAAACCGGCACATGAAGAATTCATTTCCCATCGCGCTGGAAAGAATATCCGGCATCCGGTCATGCCATACGATTTGATCCTTATACTTGGCAAGAATCTCTTCGGAAGAATGCTTGTACGGAGCTCCGTCTCTTCTTCCGACATAGAATGTGCTGTATTTCTTTTCGGTGTTCGGAGTCAGCTTCAGATTTTCCGTCACCACTCTCGCGTAAATATCGTACACGTCGATATCATCCGAGAAATTCATCATATCCGGCGTATATCCTCCCGGAGGACGCTGGTTGACTTCCAAGCCGCATAAATCACCGACCTTGCCTAAGCCTTCTTTGTCCTTGGTTAAGCGGAAATACTCGTTGTGGAAGAATCTTCCCCTGACGCCGAAAGCTTTCACGACTCTTGAACCGACTTCAAATAAATCTTCCGGCACTTTGCGCAGGTTGTAGTAGGATACGGAATCATGTTCGTTGACAACATCCATGATCTGCTGGGGGAATTCATGGTTCGTGCAGAAGATGATGTCTCCGTCCTGGTTGGTGATTCCGTCAAACGAAATCAGATCTCCGGTCACAAACTCTTCCAGCATATACGGAACTTTCTTTTCCTTCGCATAGTATTCCAGAAGTTCTTTCTCATCGTGTACCTTATGGGTATCGGACGCTCCGACTCCCTTGACCGGCTTATAGATCAGCGGATAGCCGACCTTCTTCGCGAACCGGATTCCCTTCTTCGGATCATCATCCATCAAAAGGTAGCGCGCACTGATTACATCGGCTTTCTTGTAGTACTTCTTCATCAAAGACTTATCCTGATAGTACTCAATGATGTCCTTCTTCGGCCCGGTCACGATATTGAAATCCGTGCGCAGTCTCGCGTCCGAATCCAGCCAATATTCGTTGTTGGATTCCAGCCAGTCAATATGACCGTACCTGAAAGTGAAATAGCCCATGGCACGGGTCATTTCGTCATAGTTTTCCATGGAATTCACTTTATAGTATTCCGTTAACGCATTCTTTAAACGGTTATCCAGCGAATCATACGCGTCTTCCCCGATGCCTAAGACATTCGCGCCGTGTTTTTTCAAACGGTCGCAGAATTGCCAGTAAGTCGAGGGAAACGTCGGAGAAATAAACACAAAATTCATACTCGGGTCCTCCCTTTTTTTGTATTATACACAAAACCTTTCCGACAGGAACACAAAATCATCTCCCCGGCATAATGAAACCCTTTACAATCGCATGACATAACGCTTTTTGCATAAAAAAGGACGGAGTTTCCTCCGTCCCGGTTCTGATTATTTAAGGCTTAGATCTTCATGGCCGTTTCGTACGCGCCCCAGATGACCGAACGCAGATTTCCGACCTTCTTGCAGTCGCCTACGAAGTATACGTCCTTCTTATCCTGGGCCGCTAACGGAGCCGGCAGGTATCCGATCGCACCGATGACCGAATCCACTTCGATTTCGACCGGCTGTCCTTCCTTGTTTGTGCATACGATCTTTCCGTCGTGTACTTCACGCAGGGTTGTCTCCAGATATACCGGAACCTTCTTCCACGCGAAGTATTCACGCAGGTACGAACTGTTCGCCAGGCAGACACCCTTCTGCGGAACCAAATCGTTCTTCATTTCCACGATTACCGGATCTTTTCCCTGTAAGTACAGTTCGTACGCGATTTCGCATCCCGTAAGACCGCCGCCTATGACAGCTACCTTCTGTCCGACTTCCTTCTTTCCGTTCAGGAAGTCGCACGCCTCGATCATCTTTTCGTATCCCTTGACCTTGCGCAATACGATCGGCGTCGAACCGGTCGCCACGATGACCGGCAGGTTTCCGAATTCCTTGATGGAATGAACTTCGTAGTTCAGATGGACTTCGATGTTCATGTCCTTCATCTGTTTGATATACCAAGCCAGCAAGTCACGCAGTTTTCCCTTGTAGGATTCCGCGGATGCCGGGATGAACGTTCCGCCTAAGCGGTCCGACTTTTCATAGATGACCGGTTTATGACCGCGCAGTTTCAGAACTCTGGCCGCTTCCATGCCACCGATACCGCCGCCGATGATGATGACGGTCTTGGGCTCTTTGGCCGGCTTGATATAGTGCTTGTCGGTCTGCATGGTTTCCGCGTTGACGGCGCATCTTGCGAGGTGCAGCGAATCCATGAGGTCCTGATCATTCGGGACACCCTTGTAATGGCACATGTTGAAGCAGCCGTTATGGCATAAGATGCACGGACGGATATCTTCTTCCTTGCCCTTCATAAGCTTGGTGATCCATTCGGTATCGGCTAAGAACTGTCTTGCGAATCCGGCGCCGTCGAGTTTTCCTTCCGCGATGGATTCCGCCGCAACTGCCGGATCCAAGCGTCCTGCCGCAACCACCGGGATATCCACGAACTTCTTGATATGTTCGACATCTTCGAGGTTGCAGTTTTCCGGCATATAGATCGGCGGATGCGCCCAATACCACGCGTCATACGTTCCGTTATCGCAGTTTAACATATCGTATCCCGCATCCTGTAAGTACTTCGCAGCTTTTTCGCTTTCTTCCATATCACGTCCGGCTTCGACATATTCTTCGCCCGGAAGCGCGCCTTCGCGGAATCCCTTCGTCTTGGATAAGACCGAATAACGCAAAGATACCGGGAAATCATCTCCGCAGGCTTCCTTGATGGCCTTCACGATTTCAACCGGGAAGCGGTAACGGTTTTCGAAGGATCCGCCGTATTCATCGGTGCGGTGGTTGACATATTTCAAGGTAAACTGGTCTAACAGGTATCCTTCATGGACGGCATGGATTTCAACACCGTCCACGCCTGCCTCTTTCAGAAGTTTGGCGGTTTTCGCGAACGCATCAACGAATTCCGCAATTTCCTTCTTGGTCATTTCACGGGAAGGAACTTTGTCACTCCAGCGGTTCGGAGACGGAGACGCCGACGCGGTGATCTTGTCCAGGTTCATAAACGGCTTGGATACTACACGTAAAACAGGATTGGTATAAAGATCTTCCATCATCTTCGAAATGGTGAACGAACGTCCGAATCCCGCGGTCAGCTGTACGAACAGTTTCGCGCCGGTCGCATGGAATTTCGGCATCCATCTGGCAAGATCCTTGTACATCTTCTTGTTCTGATAAAGCCATTCACCCATCATCGGATTGTAGACCGGCTGGCATCCCGGCAGCACTAATCCCGCATTATTCTTGGCGACATTGTAGATAAATTCTGCACCGGCCTTATCAAAATGACACGGTTCCATCCATCCGAACAGATCCGTTCCGCCCATGGAAGTCAAAACGATGCGGTTCTTGATCTCGCAGTTTTTGATTTTCCAAGGCGTAAACAACGCTTCATATTTTTGGTCCATCATAGTTCCTCCTCTTTCGTTCCGTTGATTATGATGATATTTTCCAGAAGATCCACGCTGGAAATCGTTCCTTGGATTTCTTTGGGAACCCCCAGGATATCCGAGAAAACCAGCTTATCTCCTTTTTGTCTTACCGAAGCCACATTCTTATACAGCAATTTCTTTGTCCCGTTTTCCAGGACATACACATCGGATAAGCACATAGGCTCAGCCCTCTTTTTCCAGTTCCGCCAAAGCTTCGCGCAGCTTTGCGTTGCCTTCGTTGAGCACCTTCACAGCCTCCGCAATCTTTGCGCGGACATTTTCGGAAAAGGACTCCGAAAGTTCCGTAAGTTCCTCGGCGTGATGTTCGTTGTGGTCGGCCATATAGCGCAATAAGGCTTCCGCTTCTTTTGCGGAATGTTCTTCATGATGGTGATGATGATGTTCGCTCATAATCTTCTCCTATTCCGTCCATAAGCTGCACAGAAGTTCCGTGTAGGCATTCATATCTTCAATCCCGAGGCCCGCCGTAAGTCTGGCCTGGTTATATAAGATCCGTACGAGTTTTCCCGCTTTATCCGGTTCTTTGCGCCGGATCTCATCGATTTTCTTTACTGCCGGATGGCGCAGATTCAATTCCAGAACCTTCTTTGCTTTCGCATGAAGCTCCGGATTCATCTTCCGCAATCCCTCTTCCATTTCGAACGTAATCCCGTTTCCGCTGGTCAATACGACCGCAGAGGAATCAAGGCGCTTCGACGCAATTACTTCGTCCGCATCCTCCTTCAGGATTCCCCGCACAAATGCCAGGAACTCTTCTGCGTTTTCATCTTTACCGGCATCGGTTTTCAGGAAATCTTCCGGTGTTCCGTCCGTTAAAGAAATAAACGGATGATCCCTGTAGGAACCTAAGATCTCCGGCACCAGTCCTTCCGCCTGACCTTCAAAGCACAGGAATTCCGCCCCTACGGTGCGCGCACGTTCGGTTTCCGGAAGTTTCATGATCTCATCCCGGGACTTCCCTTTGGCATAATAGATCGCGTTCTGTCCGGGTTTCATGCGGGAAATATACTCTTCCAGACCGGTCTTTGTTTTCGCATCCCGGCTGGATTCAAACAGCAGCAACCCCCGGAGCGCTTCATGGCGCGGATTGTCTTCGTCCAAGGCCTCCACCAAAACAGTTCTTCCGAAATCATTCCAGAATACTTCGTAGCGTTCCCGGTCATTTTTCATCAAATCTTCCAGGGAACGCTGGATCTTCCGCACTAAGACATCCCGCATCGATCTGAGCACGCCTTCCGGCTGCACGGACTCTCTGGAGATGTTCAGCGGAAGGTCCGGACAATCCGCGACGCCTTTGACAAACGCGAATTCATCCGTCAGAAGTTCTTCACACGCATCCATGATCTTGACTCCGCTTGAATACAGTTCAAGTCCCGGATAATCGTCATTGGTATCAAAGGTATTCCAGGATACCGACGGTATGTACAGGATATAATCCATGCGCACTTTCCCGTCCGCATGCCCGGTGATTACCTTCAGAGGCTTGCGGAACTGTTCCTTCTTTCCGGCATGTACATCCAGTTTCTTTCCGAAATGCTCATTGAAATATGCTTCATAGTCTTCCGGCTTTACTTCGTTCGCATTCCGTTTCCACAGCGGCACCATGGAGTTTAACTGTTCCCAACCCCATTTCTCGGACGGATTTCCCTTTTCATCCGGCACCAGAGTCGGCATATTCAGCAAGATCGGCCAGCGCACATAATCGGAATATTCCTTTACCAGCTTGTACAGGGTATAAGGTCTTAAATACCGGTCGTAGGTATCCTTCTCCGCGTCTTTTTCTTCGCGGATATGAAGGATGACATCGGTTCCCGGTTCCTTCCTGGACCCTTTGAAGATCTTATAACCGGTCGTTCCGTCGCTTTGGAAGACATAGGCTTCTTCCTTTCCGGGTTTTCTGGAAACCACCGAAACCCGGTCCGCAACCATAAACAGCGAGTAAAACCCGATGCCGAACTGTCCGATCAGTTCTTCCGCATCTTTTTGCGAAGACGCTTCCCTGAATTCCGAGGAACCGCTGAGCGCAATCGTGCCGAGATACTTTTTCAATTCTTCCTCATCCATGCCGATTCCGTTGTCCGATACGGATAACAGACGTTTCTCTTTATTGATTGCCATGCGGATCGAGTACGATTCCCTGGTCAAAGGCCCGATGTTTCCTCCGGGGTTTTCCAGAGCGCCGATGTATCTTTTGTCAATCGCATCCGAAGCGTTCGAAATCAGTTCGCGCAGAAAAACTTCCTTCTTCGTATACACGGAGTGGATCATCATCTGCAGCAACTTTTCGGTTTCGGTTTCAAACGGAACCGGCTGTTTGAGGTGTTTGGATTCAGACATTCTTAATCGTTGTATTCGTAATTCGGAGTGTCGGTCTTATAAACCTTCTCCAACGGATCCTTTCTCTTCATCTTGTCATAATGGTTCTTGAGGAACGGTTCTACGCCGTAGAATAACGCTTTTCCGTCCAAATCAAACCAGAACACCAGGAACAGCACGAGGTACAGCCCGGTGCAGGCGAAAAACAGAATTTTCAGTGCTTTCAGTACGCTTTTCATATTACCATCCTTCCGAATCATCGAATTCCAGCAGCGTCGGATCTAACGGCTTTTCATGCATGATCGTTGTCATGTAGTCGTTGATGATTCCGCGGATTTCACTGCGGCTTACCGTACGCTTATCCGGTAACGCATGCGGCATCCAGATTGCGTGAATATCACGCGCACGGAATTCATCTTCAAACAATCCGTGAACTCCCTGCATGCCCTTGCACTGCAGCTGGTCGTACATCATGACCATATCGCAATGGAACTTTTCCATGTATTCCCAAAGTTCGAAGATATGATTCATGCCGCCCACTGCCATGCGGCGCATCGGTGCCCACTCATGATAAAGCGCCATATCCTTCAGCATATTCTCGTAAGTATCCGTACGGATCGTCATGTTGAACATTAACGAGTCCATATTGATAATGCAGTTTAATCCCCAGCAATTGTATGCCCATGTGCACCAATGCGAGTAATACAGCGGTGCGCAGCTCCACGCAATCACGCGGTGACGGGTCATCGGGAAGCTGTTGATCTTCTTTTCAACGCACTTCTCGAGGATCTTTTTGACCTTCTTATCGGTTTCATGCCAGATCTTCCGGTTACCGTCCTGGGATTGGTAAATGCGGTACAATGCCTGGGCTACGCCGTTGATCGGATAGTAATCCGTATTCGCGGCAACTTCCCATTTTTCCCATTCGAATCTTTGAAGTTCGTTCTGTTCTTCCAGATTCTTCTTAAGTTCTTCCATGTTCATCGGCATGCCGGACTGTTCTTCAATGAACTTCCAGCATTCCTCAATTTCCTTGGCGCAGTGTTCCTGGACCAGCGGATCATCGAACTGCATCGGCTGCGGCATCGCGAATAACGGACGGTCCATCATCCAGTCCTGAATGACCGAAGTGCCTACCGAGCCGTCGCACGCTTCATTCGAAGTTACGACAAACGGATAGTACTCCGGTACGTCATCCTGTAAGAAGATTCCGCATTCCGCCTGGCACATCGGGCACGGGTCACCCGGAAGTCCGATGGACTGGGCAGCGTCAATGTAATTCAATACGGTGTGATTGTTGACATGGCAGGTTACAAAGTACGGGATCATCTGTAACGGCACATCGTCCATGCGGTCACGCCACGGGTAGAAGATACCTCCCCAGACGGTTTCATCATGCGCCGGTGTACGGTCATAGAGTTCCTTGGATCCTCCGAGTCTTTGGTCGGCCGCCAGCATTCTCATGAACTGGCGGATCGTTTCGGAAGTCATCGCACGGTAATGCCAGGCACTTGCCCGTAACGCTTGTCCGCGCATGCCTTCCAATCCGCGGTCATACCAATGCATAACCGGCAAATACGTCTGTCCGAGCCAGCGGTATCTCCAGACACCTTTCAGGAATAACGGAAGAGCCTTCAAGCCGCCGCCGTACTTTACGATATCTCCGACCATATTTCCGTAGTTATACAGCCAGATCATGTTGAAATAGTACATGGTATCCTTGAATCCGCGCCATTCACGGTGTTTGTACAACCCCGTCTTGTCAAGATACAGGTCTCCCAGCCGTCTCTCTTCGTGCGGTTTGCCGTTCCAGAATACAGATACAGCCTTCTTGGCCTTTTTCAGCAGATTTGTCTTTTTACTCATAAGTTTCTCCTGCTAGTCCGCTTTCTTCGCGGTTTGTCCGTGCAGTTTCTTTAATTCCACGCTTTCGACAAAGGCCTGGAATCTGGTGCGGAGCTGTCCGGACGCCGAATTGATATACTCTTTTTCAATCGAACAGGTCGGAATGTCATAGTCCCGCGGAATGATCAACGCGTCAATCGTGCGCTCATAACTCCAATATTCACAGAACTTATTGGATTCCACGATCAGGCCGTCCGCATTGTATTCCCGGCATACATCCGCCAGATATTTCTTTCTTCCGCGCATCAAATCCTGCGGCATAAACCGCGGACAGCAGCTGGTATTCAGATAATGACGGGCAATTGCGTCTAACGGCGGCTGGCCTTCGTTCACAACGATTTCTTCCCTTCCCGGCAGCGAGCCGTAGCAATACCGGTCCGCGACCACCAATGCGCCGCAGGATTCAATCAGTTTGATGAAATCCGGGTCATCGTTTTCCGCACCGGCCACCGCAACCTTGATCTTCCAGCCCGGTTTGATATCCGGCTGACGGGTTTTCAGTTCTTCCGCGGTTTCCCGCAGCATCGGCAAAATCTTATCCTTCGGGCAGGTCAGGCTCGTCAACATAATCACCGAGAACTCATATCCCGTAATCGTCGGAACAGCCAGTTTCCGGTAGTTTCCGATTTCCGTGATCAGCCGGCATACTTCGTTGTGCTGTTCAATGGCTTTCAATAATGCTTCATCGCTTGTATCAATGCCGAACTTCTCATGAAGTTTATCCAGCACGTGGGCCTGAAGCTGTTTCTTGTAATGTTCCACGGAATTCTCGGTCTTCTTGAACGGAATATCCGTGAATTCCACAAAGAAGTCCGGGTTCTGAATGATATTCATACGCTGAAGGTGTTCCTGGAAACGGCAGGTCACCGTACAGGTTTCCGTCGCCATCTGGGCATCCAGGAAGTTGAATCCGCCTTCCAGCGCGCGTTCCATCAAGCTTCTTCCGTAGTGGCACGTTCTTCCCGACATGTAATAAGTCGCCATTGTCGGAGTCGTGCAGTTCGGCGCACGTAAGCGCACCGAGAAACATCCCGGTAAATCCAATAAGACTTCCGGCATGTAGTAACAGGTATAACCGATTGCTTTGCGGCCTTCTTCCCTGGCTTCGCGCACCAGTTCATTGTTGGCCTGCTGCAGCATATCTTCCATCCGGATCAGATGTTTTAAGTCTCTCATGCTTTGGTTCTCTCTTTCCCAAAATGCAATTCTCTCATGCCTTCCACTTCATCGCATACCGGCTTTAAGCTGCACATGCTGCAATCCGTAGGCATTCCCTCCAGGATTCTCGACAGGGTCATCGTGATTTCATGAACCTTTTTCGCGTCTTCCTGTAAGGCCTTGTAGTCTTCCGAAGGATCGGTGATGAAAATGACCTTCGCCGCCTTCACACCGTCCACCTTCAGATAACGGTCAAGGAAACAGTTCCCGACTTTTTCAAACGAAATGCCTTCCGCGAGTGCCTTCTTGGATACCCGCACCTGTTCCTTGAAATTCTCCGAGGAAGTGCGGACCATATATCCTTTCGCAAACACATGATATTTGATGAAATCCAGCTTCTGCAGCGTACGGAATGCCCGCTCGCTTGCTTTCTTGTTCTCCAAGTCTCCCAGCATCTCAGGATCCACGGATAAGATCACCAAGCGCGCATAGGGCACATCCATGCCGGTTTCCTTTAAGTCTTTCCCGATCACAACGGTCTTGCTGCCGGTGAATGCTTCCGGATCGGTCGTTACGCAGGTATAATTCGCTGCGCCGAGATTCGATCCGCCCAGTTCATACGCGGTATCCCTTCCCATGACCAGTTCGAATTTCTCGGTTTCCGGCCATTTTTTCGATGGGTCATACGCGTATTCTTTGCGTTCCGGGTGCTTTTCCAGCAGTTTCTCCAGATGTTCGAGCACCGTCTGATAAAGTTCCATACGGTTCCTCAGAATTTAATATCGGTCTTCTTCCGGTCGAAAATCTTGTTGACCTGAACATACGCCCATCCGAGCACCTTCTGATCCAGATTCCAGAAGTACACGATAAACAAGACGCCTGTCAGGATGCCGAAGATCTTCAGAACCAGCTTCAGAGCTTTTCCAAGATTCTCCATCATGGGTCACTCCTAAGCCTGTGCAAGACCTTTTTGACGCGCAAATTCAGCCGCTCCGAGCGCACCCATCAGCTGCGGGTCCGTCGGAAGATCGATAACCTTCAGTTTCAGAACATGTTCGATTGCCTGTTTCAGGCCGTCATTCTTCGCGCATCCGCCGGTCAAAGTGATGGAATCGGTCGCCCCGGCTTTCTTCGCCATGACGAAGCATCTCTTCGCAACAGCCATCTGGATGCCCGCCGCGATTTCGTTCATCGGCTTTCCTTCGCCGACCAGCGTGATGACTTCACTTTCCGCGAATACCGTACACTGCGCCGTGATCGGAATGACATTCTTGGCGCTTAAAGATAATTTCGAGAATTCCGGAAGACTCATTTCGAAAGAACGTGCCATCGCTTCATAGAACCGTCCGGTTCCTGCCGCGCACTTATCATTCATCGCGAAGTTCTTCACGGTGCCGTCTTTGTCGACGCTGATACCCTTGACGTCCTGTCCGCCGATATCAATGATCGCCTTGACGTTCGGATCGGTCACATGCACGCCCATCGCGTGGCACGAAATCTCGGAGATGTTTTCGTCCGCGAACGGAACCTTATTACGGCCGTAGCCGGTACCGATCAGATACGCCAGTTCTTCCGAAGAATTCAGTCCGACTTTATCCAGAACTTCCTTCATCGCAATCTTTGCGCTTTCTTCCGAATTGATTTTCGATTTGATCGTTGTATCCGCGCAGATTTTTCCGTTTTCATCCAAAATAACAGCTTTTGTATACGTACTTCCTACATCGCATCCGCCAAAATATTTCATATGATTATTTCCTCTCCTTTTCAGCAGTTTTGTATTCTACATCGCGCTCTCGTCATCGAAGTCGAGCAGCGAGTCATCGCACGGCGTAGCTTTCATGACCGTACGCATGTATTCATTGACTTTCGCACGCATACTCTTGCGGGATACCGTGCGCGGGTCCATCAGATCGTGTTCGATCCAGATCATGTGATAGCCCTTTTCTCTTGCCTGTTCGTCCAGGATGCCCTGCAGGGTAGACATGTTCTTGCAGGATACATGCTGGTACATGATGATGATATCGACATTCCAGGCTTCGCATTGTCTCCAGAGTTCATCCACGACGTTCTGATAGCCGCCGTTGGTATGACGTCTCATGACCATGCGTTCGTACAGTCTGGAAAGATCCATCAAAGCCGTTTCCTTATCTTCGGTTTCTAACGGCTTGGTGAAGTTCAGGCTTTCCATTTCAACCAGGACATCGACGCCCCAGCAGTTTGCCAGCCAGTTGGTGAAGTTCGCGTAGTAGTGTGCAGGGCACGACCAGACGATGGCTCTGTATTTCATCTTGCCCGGCCAAGCTTCTTCTTTGCGTTCATACGCGTCCAGCATCAGTTTTTGAACCTTCTTGCAGGACTTGATGACTCTCGGATCGCTTCCGCCGTCCATTTCGTAATTCCATTTACGGAACAGTTCGTAGCTCGGACCGATGATCTGCGGGTAATCCGTCTTGTTGACTTCCCACTTTTCAAGTTCATACGCGGTTTCTTCGTTGAAACGCTTCATGCATGTGAAGTAGTTGTTCCAGTCCCACTTTTCTCCGGTGATCCGTTCCACGAACTTGATGCACTCTTTCACGTCCTCCGTCGCGTCTTCCACGGTTTCTTCATATTCGTAACGCACCGGGAAGGTCAGATGGAAGGTCGGAAGATCCGGGAATCTTCTGGAAACATACGAAGAAGCCATGACCGAACCGTCACAAGGCATCGAGCTGGAAATGAAGCAGCTTCCCATATGCGGAAGCGCATCGACAACCAACGCGCCGCATTCGCTCGAAGGAACCGGACAGGTATCCGCCGGCAAACCGAAGCTTTCCACCGCATCCAGATACGGAATGCAGGTCAGCTGGTCGATTTCCGATACAAGGAATACCGGCATCAGCTGATACGGAATACCCAGAAGTTTCGGGAATCCGGCCATGATCTGTCCCATGGTCATTTCATCGAACAGAACCGTCTTCTTGTTTAATTCATCGCTGTTTCCGTTCTTGCGGTCGCATTTCGCAAGGAATACCAAGTTCTCCGCAACGTAACGGAAGATGCAATAAATCATCTCGTGGGACATTTTTAACGCTCTTCCGCGCTGTCCCATCGTATTCTTATCCATGAACCCTACACAGCACATGTAGGAGATCATCCAGCGGTAGTAGAAGGTGGCGTTAAGCGCCGGCACCAGGTCTTTCGAGAACGTTGCCAGCAGCATTCCCCACATGCGTAACCATTCGTAGAAATCCACTCCGGTGTCCCGCAAGCCTCTCCATTCACGGCGTACGGTGGCCATATCGCCTGCGCGGTACAGTTTTCCGAGTTTTTTTTCTCCCTTCAGAATCAGATCCGCACGTTCTTTCATGCTCATCTTGGCAAACGACTCAAATTCCTTCTGTACACGCTTCGCGTCACTCTTGAGGTTTTTGCCCTGCCTTCCGAAGAAATCTTTCCAGTCGGTCTCCTTCAGCATTCCGCCGATGATTCCGCCGATTTCTTTCATATTAGCCGCCTGGGCTTTCCAGTCCATGCGGTTTTTCGCTTTAAAGAACGAAGGATTCGGATATTTTCTTACACTCATGTTACGCTTCCTCCTTCTTGGCTTTTTCCGCGTTGTTCTTATGAATCTTCTTGATTTCCAAAGATTCCACGAATGCCTGGAACCGGGTTCTTAACTGTCCCGAGGAACGGGCATTGTACGGGCGGTCGATGGATAAGACCGGCCAGCCCATCTCTTCGCTCATGATATGTGTGACCAGAGCTCTTTCAAATCCCCAGAAATCACAGAACTTCATCTGTTCGTAGATAATGCCGTCCGCCTTGAATTCCTTCGCCAGACGGTCGGCGGTTGTACGGCGCTGCTGCACCTTCTCATCCGAGATGTAGCGCGCGCATTCGCTGTGTTCCATATAGAAGCGGCAAATCTGATCCAATGCCGGCTCTTCATCGTTTAATTCGATGACTTCCCTTCCCGGCGTCGATCCGTAGCAATACCGGTCAGATACTACCAAGGCACCGCATTCCTCGATCAATTTCGTCAGGGACGGATCATCGATTTCGCTTCCGACGATGGATACGCGTGCACGGAACCACGGCTTCGGATCCGGCTTGCGCGTCTTTAATTCTTCCAGTGTCTCTTCCAGATACGGAAGGATCAGATACTTCGGACATGTGTAGCTCACCAGATTCAGAATGTGATACTCATATCCGGTGATGACCGGGTTATCCGCCTTGCGCATTTCCCCGATCTCCGTCAAAATCCGGCAAACCTTATTGTGTTCTTCCACGGCTTTCCGGATTGCGGCATCGCTTGTATCCACACCGAGATTCTTCTCCATGACATCCAGCAGCCGGATACGCATCTGTTTGACATAGGAGCGCACGGAATAATCTTCGACCTTATACGGCATATCCGTATGGGTGACGAAGAAGTTTTCCTTGCTGTTCATCTTCAGGATCTCAAAGTGTTCATAGAAGCGGTTCATCATAGAACAGGCATCTACGCCTGCCAATCCGTCTAAGAATTGGTATCCTCCTTCAATTCCGCGTTCCACCAGCGAACGGGCAAACTCGCATGTGTAGTTGGACATGTAGTATGTCGCAATATCAATGGAGCCCGTTCTCGGCGCGCGCAAACGCACCGAAAAACATCTGTCAACGTTCAAAAGGACTTCCGGAATGTGATAACACGTATATCCGACAGCCAGTTTCCCGTCTTGTTTTGCCTTCTCCACCAACTCATTATCGGCATTGTCGAGCAGGTTTTCGAAGTAAATCAAGTGTTTAAGGTCTCGCAATCTCACCGCCTCCTTTTTATAGCAATCCCAGTTTTTCCAATGCGGATTTAGCGCCCCGCATCACCGGCGAATCTTCACTTAATTCAAATACACTGTCTCCGCGGATATCATTGTACGCGTGATTTTCGTCGCTTCCGATTACGGTCAGAAGCTCGATTCCGTCTTCTTCAAGACGCTTCACGGTGCCCGCTTTTTCCAGCACATCCATATCGTATACGCGGTTGATGATGGCTCCGCACTTTTCGTACATGACCAGCTCATCCGCCACTTTCTTGATGGTCTCGACGACTTGGATTCCTTTTCTGGAAGGATCCGAGATCAGCACCAGATGCGTAACCTTTTCCATGACCCTACGGTTGATCTGTTCGATTCCCGCCTCGCCGTCGATTACGACATAATCAAAATCGGACGCCAGCAGATTGATGACTTCCTTCAGATACGCGTTGACCTTGCAATAGCACCCGGCAGCTTCCGGTCTTCCGATGGCCAGAAAGGAAAACGCGCGGTTTTCAACCATCGTGTCAAAAATACGGAACCTAGCTTCATTCAGCATCTCGATTGCTGCCTTAGGTTCCCCGTTTTCCACGCGTGTAACGATTGTTTTGCGGATATCATCCAATGTCTCCTTGACCTCGACTCCGAGTGCAGTCGACAAACCGATTGCCGGGTCCGCGTCGATAGCCAGAATTCTTGCGTCCGGGTGTGCCTCAACTAAAAGCCGCACAAAAGCAGACGAAATAGATGTCTTCCCAACCCCGCCTTTGCCGGATACGGCAATAATACTTGTTTTTCCCATAATTATAATGCTTTCCTTGTCTTGATAATTGTATCACGAATACTAATCATAAATGAATAGTCTGAGAAATATTTCATAATAAAAAAACAGGCCCTTACGAGCCTGTCGGAATGATTTAGCGGATATCGTTGATTCCCGGAACGATGAATTCTTCCAGTTCCGTGGACTTCTTGGTCTTTTTCTTCTTGGCCTTCGGCTTTTCACGCATGCGGATCTGATACCAAACCTGCGGAGCGATGAATAACGAAGATACCGTACCTGCGAACATACCCACCAATAACGCGAAGTTGAACGTGAAGATGGAAGAGCTTCCGAAGATCAATAACGCCAATACCGGAAGAACGGTGGATACGGTCGAACTGATCGAAGTATCGAAGGTGTTCGCCAGCGCCTGGTTTACAACACTCTTCAGCATCGCCGGAGTTTCCTTCTGTCCGTGACGTTCGTTGAGTTCGTTACGGATGCGGTCGAAGACGATGATCGAGTTATTGATGGAGTAACCGATGATTGCCAGGAATACCGCAATCAGATCGGAGTTTACTTCAAAGTTGAAGATGACAAATACCGCGAATACCATCGCAATATCGTGAATCAATGCGACGATGGCACCTAACGCGAAATCCCAGCGGAACCGGATGGAAATGTACGCGAGCATGCAGATCCATGCCAGAATTGTCAGATAAACCGCGTTGCGGACCAGGGTCTTGCCGACCATCGGCGTAACAACGGAATCGGAAACTTCATGTCCGTAGTGTTCCTGCAAGGAAGTCTTCAGAGCCGTTAAGGATTCCTGATCCAGCGATTCTTTCAGGATTACGCTGGCACCGGTGTTGTTGTCGCCCATGAACTGGATTTTGTTCGGAGTATAGCCCAACGCCGTAAATGTGGTGTTGATTTCTTCTTCGGTCAATGCGTTATCCGCTTCCAGCGTCAAACGTGTACCGGAAGAGAAGTCGATACCTAAGTTGACGCCTTCCTTGCCTGCCGCGGAACGTCCTACCAGCATGACAAAGAATAATGCCAGAACAACGCACGCAGAAATCACAAACTTCTTCGCATGCTTGACGAAATCAAACTTGCTGAACGGATTTACGTAGGAAGGCTTTTCGCCCTTGACCAGATCCGGGACCTGATCATTCTTGACCGCGAACCATTCCGGATGACCTTCGAAGTATCCCGAACCGGCCATAAGGTTCATTAATAAGCGGACCATGAGGATGTTGATGACAACCGTGCAGAACAGCGTCAGCATTAACATCGTCGCGAATCCCTTGACGGAACCTGTACCGAAGATGTACATGATGAATGCTGCGATGAAGGTTGTTAACTGTGCGTCGATGATTGCCGCCAGAGAAGTCTTCTGGGATGCCGGAACAGCCGAAGAAAGCTTCTTGCCGGAATACAGTTCCTCTTTCAGACGTTCAAACGTGATGATGTTGGAGTCAACCGCCATACCGACACCGAGAACCAACGCCGCGATGCCCGGAAGCGTGAATACGCCGCCCATCAGCTTGTAGATGAATAAGACAGCCAATACGTAGAACGGTAAGGTTGCCGCGCTGACAACACCTGCCAGACGGTAACGGATGATCATGAATACCATAACCAATAAGATACCGATGCCGCCCGCGATCATGGTCTTCGAATATGCCGAAGTACCGAGTTCCGCGGATACAACATTCGAATAGATTTCGGTTAATTTTACCGGCAGAGAACCGGAATTGATCAGGTTGGCGAGAAGTCTTGCCTCATCTTCCGTGAAGTTTCCCTGGATGATCGCGTCTCCGTTGATTCCCGAAGATACGGTCGCCGCGCTGATATACGCCGGGTCCTGACCCAATTGCTGTTTCTGGTATTCCGCCTGATAACTGTCGGTTTCTTCATCGAAGTCCAGCCATACAACCATTAAACGGTCCGTGGTGGTTGCGACTTCGGAAGTCACCTTGTAGAACGTATCGTTATCCGCGATTTTTAAGGAAACGATCGGTGCGCCGTTTTCATATGCCAGGCTTGCGCCGCCTTCCTTCAAAACGGATGCGTCCATCAAAAGCTTGTCACTCGAATCACGGAACGTTAAGTTCGCGGTGCTGGAAATGACCGAACGGGCTTCATCCTGGTTCTTGACACCGGCGAGCTGAACACGGATCTGATGATCACCTTCGACGGTGATTTCCGGTTCGCTGACACCTAACACATTGATACGTTTCTGAATGGAAGCAACGACTGCGTTCATATCCGGCAGTTCAGCTCCCTCTTCGAGCGGAGACACATCGTAGGCGATTTCAAAGCCGCCCTGTAAGTCCAGACCGAGATTCATGGTGTTGACGGTTTTGCCCGCGAAAATAGCCGTGAGCAGAAGCATCAATGCCATGATTCCGACAAACAGTCCCAGTTTGACGGAATTCCGGTCGGAACGGTTTCCACTTGTTTTCATAATTCATTCCTCCCTAATAAGTCATCAATTTCATTCATATTCATCGTAGCGCCTTCGGTTAACGCAAGACGCGTCAGATTTGCGATTACATCTTCGGCCTTGATCTTAAAAATCTTATCGACTGCCTCGGATGCGTGTACGGGAACTTTGTCCTTCCAGATGCCGTGAACGACCGCATAGACAAAATCTTCCAGGGAGAGACCCGGGAGTTCCTTTCGCTTGAGCATATTCCATTTCAATGCCAAGGCATAATGGATGTCAGGATCTAAGGTTCTTTCAGACATAGCGCAACTCCGTACATCCGTAAATTATATAACAAAGATTCCTGAATGAACAGTACGAACTTTCCTTTAAAAACCTTTGCGTTACAGCCTTTCCGGTACTATTCTAATACCTGTAAGGAGACCGGCATTATGGACAAACTGTTAAACTTATTGGAAAATAACGCCCGCATCAAACTGGAAGACCTCTGCGTACTTTTAGACAAGAGTCCCGAAGAAGTCACCGCGATGATGGATGAGGCGTTAAGGGAAGGCCTGATCTTAGGCTATAAAACACTGATTGACTGGGAAAAAGCGGGTTCCACCCACGTGGAAGCCTTCATTGAGCTTCACGTATCTCCGAAAAAATCTCACGGGTTCGATGAAATCGCGGAAACGATCGCGCGTTACGAAGAAGTTGACAGCGTATACCTCATGAGCGGATCATACGATCTTCTTCTGTCCGTTCACGGAAAGAGCTTCCAGGATATCGCATTCTTTGTCGCCAAGCGCTTATCGACTCTGGACGATGTCTTACAGACTTCTACAAGTTTCTTGTTAAAAGCCTACAAGCGTCAGGGAAATCTGGTAGGAATTGCCGAAGAAGACAGCCGGGAAAAGTTCTTCCTATGATGAATTATGATGAGCTGATGTCTCCCGCCGCGAAAAAAATGCGGCCTTCGGGTATCCGGAAGTTCTTTGACCTTGCGTCGGAAATGCCGGACTGTATCTCTCTTGGGGTCGGGGAACCGGATTTCAATACTCCCTGGCAGATCCGGGATACCGCTATTTCTTCCCTGGAATCCGGTAAGACAAAATATACCGCCAACGCAGGGCTTCTGCCTTTGCGCAAAGAAATATCAAATTATCTTTTCCGCAGGTTTTCCCTGTCGTATAACCCGGACGAGATCTTAGTCACCGTAGGAGGCTCGGAAGCTATCGATTTAGCCATCAGGGCGCTTGTTTCACCTTGGGATGAGGTATTGATCCCCGAACCGTGTTTTGTCTGTTACGAGCCCATTACGACCCTTACAGGCGGTGTTCCGGTGAGTATTCCGACATCCGAAGAAAACGGCTTCCGGGTAACCGCGGATATGATCCGTAACGCAATCACACCGAAGACGAAACTGCTGATCCTTCCCTATCCGAACAATCCGACCGGCGCCGTCTTATCCAAAGACGAACTCGAAGAAATCGCGGAAGTCCTGGAAGGAACTGACATCTTCATTCTGACCGATGAAATCTACGCGGAGCTTTACTACGGAGATGCGCCGTACTTCTCGATTGCCAATATTGAATCGATGAAAGAACGCACGGTTTATGTGAACGGATTCTCCAAGAGTTATGCGATGACCGGATGGAGACTCGGATACGCCGCAGGTCCCCAACCTATCATTGACCTGATGAAGAAAATCCACCAGTCATGTATCATGTGCGCGCCGACCATGTCCCAATACGCCGCCATTACGGCACTACGAAGCGGAGACGAAGACATCGAGCGCATGCGTGATGAATACAACATGCGCCGCCGCTATATCGTTAAACGGTTAAACGCTATGGGATTGCCGACATTTGATCCCAAAGGCGCATTCTACGTGTTCCCGCGTGTATCGGTCACCGGATACTCTTCGGATGAATTCTGCGAGAAGCTCCTGAAGGAAAAACATGTTGCGATCATTCCCGGAAACGCATTCGGAAATGCCGGAGAAGGCTACGCCAGAATCTCTTATGCCTACAGTCTCAAGCACCTTGAAACCGCGTTAAACCGCATGGAAGAGTTCCTGAAAGAACAACATTAACACAATAAGGGCATATCATCTTGGATATGCCCTTTTCTTTTGTCTTAGCTAAGACGTTTTATTCGCAGTCTTCTTTCTTCTTGCAGATAAAGATGATTCCGGCAGCAGACAACAGTACGCCGATCATCCACATCAGCGCTTTGTCCTTCGCACCCGTGTTGATGATCCGGAATCCGTCGATCCTCACATGGCAGTACTCGACTTCATCCTCCGTCACACTGTATTCGATCTCCTTGCCCTTCTCATACTTCGGCATTCCTTCGAACGTGTGATTCCAGTTGTTTTCATCCGATAACTCGACCGTCTCGATCTCTTCTCCGTTCGCGAACACCGAAACAGGGGAAAGATTCAAAATTAATGCGAGTACCAAAAATACGATGAGTTTTTTATACAGGCCTCCTGTGAAAATCACATAACCATTCACAATAATTATACAAATGAAGGAGACGCTCGTTTTTGTTACAGGCGCGACAAAATTGACAACATTTTCACGGAATAATAAAACGTCCCGGAATAACCGGGACGCCGATGCATGATTGAAACTATTCTGCCTTGTCAAACTCAATAGGAAGTTCCAATTCATCGATGCCGAACTGCAGCACCAGTTTTCCTTCCCACAGGCTGAACCATCCGGATTTCTCGACATCCGTCGCCAAATCGACGAAGGTATAAGAGTCAAACGCAAGGTCTCCCGCGGAGTCAACCGTACCGTTCATCGTATAGACTCCGTCCAGAGTTTCAAACCGGATCGACAGAGTTCCGTCTTCCGCCTGCCCGATCTGAACCGTCATTTCTTCGGACTTGTTTTCCCATTGACCGAGATAGTCCTCCGCATGAACTTCTTCCGGAAGATCATACTTGGTTTCTTCATCGAAAATCTTCTTTACGGCTTCGCAGATATAATCGATCTTTCCGTCTTTTAACACAAAACCGATAACCGTTTCACCGATATATCCGGTCTCTTCGGGATTCTCCAAACGCAGAGTCATCTGGTAAGGACCGGTTCCGTATAGGGGGACGATGCTGCAGCGGTTATCCTGCACGACATAATCGACGCCTGTGTCTTCGTAGCTCATGGTATAGGCGGAATTCCAGCGGTATCCTTCTTTTCCTTCAAGACTGACAGAGAGGCTTCCGTCTTCTCTTTGCGTGATCCAGTCCGCGGATGTTTCCGGTGTGACCTTCACGCTTTCAAGGATTGCCCTTATTTCCGGATCATCGAGTTTCAGTTCTTCTTTGCCCTTCTCGCATTCATTTAAGTAAATAACGACAGAACCTTTTTCCCCGAAACTCTCCAGGACCTTTCCCATGATTCCGTCCTGTTCGAATTTCCAAGGCGCATAACGGAAGCCCGCCGCGTCAAATTCTTCCAAGTCTTCCGCGTTTTCATAGAAATACTTGGAGGAAAACACGTTCTGGGTCGGAAGATAGTAGTAAATGACAACCGTAGGTGCCTGACCGAAGGAAGCATTTTCTCCCTTGGCCATCGCAATCGCAGAATCTTCCGTGCCCGAGGATTCCAATAATGTCCACCCTTCCGGAACCAAGACCGAAAGGCGGTTGGATACATGTGTTTCCCCTTTGATCTTGTTTGCGCATCCCGCAAAGCTCATGCACAGAAGTACGCTCAATATACATAACAGAATCTTCTTCATAGATTATTTCTCCGATTTCTTCTGTTTGTATTCTTCTTCCAAAAGATAGATTTCTTTACTGGACATGAATAAGATGACCGAGTTCTCATACGGCAATAATTTGTCTGCCATGCCCTGTTCAATGTAGTCTCCGTTATTTAAGCCGGAAATAATCGTGTACGCGTTGATTCCCGGATAGTCCGCCGGATCTTCACGGTCATAGTTAATGTCCATTACGAAGGCTTTATCGGCCAAATTCAGCGCGTCTATGAATTCCTGACGGAAATCCTGAACGCGGGAGAAAGTATGCGCCTTGAAGATTGCGATGACCGGTCTTCCCGGATATTTCTGGCGCGCGGATCCGATCGTTACCGCGATTTCCGTCGGATGATGCGCATAGTCATCGACCAAGACATTGGTTCCGAAGAATTCTTCCTTGAAACGCCGCTTGGCACCGCGGAACGAAGATAACGCATGATTGACATCTTCGGCCTTATACCCTTCCAGATAACATACCGTGATAGCTGCCAGACCGTTTTCCAGCATATGTTCTCCGAACAGTTCAAGATCGAAATGCCCGTAGAATTCTCCTTTGAAATATACGTCGAAGGACGTTCCGTCATCGCGGAAATCAATGTTCTTCGCAACTACATCGTTGGATGGATGTTTGAATCCGTAGTACAAAACCGGCACATTCACCTTGATGGAACGGGTATTTTCATCATCTCCGCAGAAGATGCCGCCCTTGGTTGCCTTATTCGCATACGTGATGAAGGCATCCTTGATATCATCCAGATCTTTGAAGTAATCCATATGATCCAAACCGATATTCGTAATAATCGCGTAATCCGGGAAATATGCCAGGAAATGACGGCGGAATTCGCAGGCTTCCAGAATGAATTTGTCACTGGACGGATCCGCGTGTCCCACACCGTCGCCTATGATGAAGTTACATCCGTCGATATGCGTCATGATGTGGCTGATCATTGCGGTCGTCGTGGTCTTTCCGTGACATCCGGCCACGCAGACCGTGTCATATTTTTTCGATAAGATGCCTAACATCTCATGGTATTCATAGATTGTGCATCCGGCTTCCCTTGCCCGTACAAGTTCGCGGTGTGTTTTCTGTAAAGCCGAAGAAAAGACAACCGTTGTGTCTTTATCCAGCGGAACACTTTGATCGTAATAAATCGGGATATTGCGCTCATGAAGCGGATCTTCCGTAAACCTGTGATCTGCCGCGTCATCATATCCCAGAACTTCATTTCCGAGATCTTTCAATAACAGAGCCATGGCGCTGACACCGGCACCCTTGACACCTAAAAGATAATATCTTGCCATAGTTTACCCTTCTTTCGGCTGCAGCGCGCGGACAATTTCCTTGAATTCCTTCCCGCGCACTTCATAATTGGGGAACTGATCCCAGCTGGCGCATGCCGGAGACAACAGAACCACTTCGCCTTCCTTCGCGTTTTCATACGCCGCGTGAATCGCTTCTTCCATGTTGTCAAATTCAAGCGCCCGCGGATCCAACTCTTTTAATGCCGGCTTGGTGGCGCCGAAAATATACATCTGTTTGATTTTCGGCAGATACGGTTTTAACGAATCAAACGGAAGCTTCTTGTCGTATCCGCCGGCTAAAAGATGAATCGGCTCATCGAAAGCTTTTAATGCCACAATCGTCGCATCCGGGTTGGTTCCCTTGGAATCATTATAATACCTTACGCCTCTGATTGTCGCCGTATATTCGATCCGGTGCTCCACACCCTTGAAGTTTGCGATGACATGCTGAATCACATCGGTCGGCACGTCCATGCAATAGGCCATGCCTGCCGCGACCATTGCGTTCTGCAGGTTATGTTTTCCCGGAATATGAAGATCTTTTGTTTCGAAAAGACATACATCCCCCAGCATCACCTTTCCGTTTTCCGCCCTCAGTTCGGTATCCGTACGGTCGGTCGAAAACTTTACGACACGGCAAGGGATATCCGTACAATATTCCTTGATCACCGGGTCATCGTCATTGTAGAAGAAGGTATCGCCCGGATCCATGTTGCGGTAGATCAGAGTCTTCGCGTGATAGTAGTTATCCAATGTGCCGAAATAATCCAGATGGTCCGGAGTCAGATTCATGATGACGGCCGCATGCGGATGGAAGGTTTCGGTTCCGATCAATTGTAAGGCCGCGATTTCCAAGCCGACATCCTTGCGCGCATTCAGGTCATCCCGGACGATATCGCATAAGGAAACTCCCATGTTTCCGGCAGTAACTCCGTAAGGACTGTTGGCTTCCAGGATGGCGCCCAGGAGTGTTGCGGTTGTGGTTTTTCCGTTGGTTCCGGTAACCGCCGCGATGCGCATTCCCTTGGAGAAACGGCACGCAATTTCCATCTCGTTATACATTTTGTAGCCGAGATCGGTAAAATGCTTCACAAAAGGAACCCGGTACGGAATTCCCGGGTTTTTCACGATCAGATCGTAGGTATGTTCCTTCAGGTGATCCGGGTGTCCGTTTTCGAAACACAGGATTCCTTCCTTCTCGAGTTCTTCTTTCCCCGCGATGGATTTGGAATCCGTCAGATAGACGGTATAGCCGTACTTGTTCAAAAGACGCGCGGCCCCGATTCCCGAGATAGCCGCGCCGATAACTAATGCGTTTTTCATAATAATACCCCCATCAGGATGCCTAATAATGCCAGGATTCCTCCGGCAATCCGGAAGTTTTTGACGACATCCATCTCTTTCATTCCGCCCAGTTCAAAGTGATGATGGAGCGGCGCCATCCGGAAGAAACGCTTGCCGTGCGTCGCCTTGAAATATCCGACCTGGATGATGACAGAGAGAACTTCTGCCAGGAAAACGCCGCCGACAATAATCACGGCCCATTCCTGTTTCAGGACCAATGCCGATCCGGCGAAGATACCTCCCATCGCCAAAGAACCGGTGTCCCCCATCATGACTTTCGCAGGGTATTTGTTGTAGTGAAGATAGGCAATCAATCCGCCGATCATGGCACAAAGCAGGATCATGACGGATTCATTATTTTCTTTATACGCAAAGAAGACAAACGGCACCAGGGCTTCCGCAACCAGCGAGGAGCTTAATCCGTCCAACCCGTCCGACAGGTTGACTGCGTTGGTTTCCGCCGCCAGCATCACGGCCGCGATGATAAAGAACAGGACCGGCGCATACGTTACCGCATGGGACGCGGAAAGGAACGGTGTATAAATCTTTGTGTCTTCGATGGCCATATACCAGATCACCAAGCCGACAGCCAGGACACACTGCATAATAAATTTCGGACGCGGGCGCAGTCCTTCGTTGTTGTGACGCACCACGACTAAGTAATCATCCAAGAATCCGATGGCTCCGTATCCGACAAATGCCGCGATGATAATTAAGAATTCCGGATCCGCGAACGACTTGAATGTCATGATCAAAGCCGCAATCAGGGTGCTCGCGATAAAGCCGAGACCTCCCATGACCGGTGTTCCCTGTTTCTTCAGATGGGACTTCGGACCGTCTTCACGGATCGTCTGCCCGAAATGCCATTTCTTTAATAATTCAATTAATTTGGGCATCCAAACGAAGTTCAAACCCCAGGAGATAAGCGCCGCCCCAAGCGCTTTTAAAATCGCTGTATAATTCATAAATCTACCTTCCCATCCACTAAGACGCGTTATCCAGTCTTACAGATATTTCACTGGACGCGTCAATCGGTTCGCCGGCTGCGATATTTTGTTCGACGACGTAGCCGTATCCGTCGATTTTAACACTGAGTCCGGTTAATTGCCAGAAAACTGTCACATCTTTCCGGCTCCAGCCGGTCATATCCGGCATGGTGAAATTCTCCGTCGATGTCAGTAAGAACGCCTTTCCGTTCTGCGTGATCATCTCGCCGGATTCCGGATACTGTTTGATCACCGATGTGCCGTTTCCTAAAACGATCTTGCGGATATTATATGCATTCAACACCGAATTGACATAACTCATCGAATGATTGACCAGTTCCGGCATCGGGTTCTTATAGCTGGAAGACGGATCAACGTTATGGATTTCCGGTTCCGGCGCAACCGCGTCCGGATCATCCGAAAGATGTAAATACTGAACAAGTTTCTGAAGATATTGTTTCACGTTATCGACCTGGTAGTTCATATTCTCGGAATACGGCGCCTGGATGCACATGTAGTACATGATCTTCGGATGGCTGTAAGGAATTCCGATGACAGCCGAAGAAGTAACCAGACTGTCGCTGTAACCGTACGGCGTCGCGACCTGACCGGTTCCGGTTTTCGCAATGATCTCAATATTCGGAAGATTGTAGTATTTTCCGGTTCCGTATTCTTCATCCGCGACAACTCCGCGCATTAAATCGCGCATCTGCTGGGCCGTGGACGCGCTGATCGGAGCGCCGACGATCTCGGTCTTTCCCTGGTAAATGACCTGGTTGTTGTAGGAGTTTTCGATCCGGTCGATGAAATACGGCTTGACCATGTTTCCGTCTCCTAAGATGGCACTGTATGCCTGGAACATCTGTAATGCCGTCACGGAAGATGCCTGCCCGTATCCGGTGGATACCGCGTCTCCTCCGTAATACATGTTCTTGTCCCCGGGAACATCATTGACCGCATCCGTATTGACTCTTTGGAAGAAGCCGAAACGGTCCAGATATTCCTCCAGAATCTGCGGTGTGATGCACCTGGAAAGAATCGTCGCAATACCTACGTTCATCGAACGGTAATATGCCTGGGCCAGCGTAACTTCTCCGTACGCTCTGCCTCTTGCGTTATATACCGTGCCGTTTTCGGTTTCTCCGTTCGCCTCATAGATATGTCCGTTTCCGTCCACGCCGATATTGAAATAACCTTTATCGTAGTAGGTCATATTGTAATCATAGTTTCCCGAATCGATGGCTGCGGCATACGTAAAGGATTTCATCGTCGAACCCGGTTCATACATGATTTCCGATCCGTAATCCAGATAGTTCTCAATTTCCAGGTAGTTCGGATCAAACGTCGGCCAGCAATCCCACGCCAGCATCCTTCCGGTTTCGACTTCCATGACGCCTCCCCAGATCCTCTGGCAC
>CACYEP010000065.1 GCA_902773425.1 uncultured Erysipelotrichaceae bacterium
ATCCGTCACATTTCTCTGATAGTCGCGGAAGTAACTGAATTCATCATATTTCGCCTGTAACAGAAGGACGTTGTTGAAATGATATTTTGAGGTATCATAAGCCGAATCCCGGAAGAGTTCTCCGCATTGAAGCACAATCGCTTTCGGTTCAATCGTTGTATTTGCGTAATCTGCCGCCACCGTCCAGCTCGACCAGGTACCCATCGAGTGCCCGCTGACTGCCAGCCGGGAATGATCTACGTAATCCAGTTCGGATAAGAACTTGTACGCAATGCTTCCGCCGGCAGAGGAATCCGTGATGGAGTTTCCGTCGGAATCTTTTGAATACCGGTCAATGAAGAAGGACAGGTTCGAGAAGTTCATCAGGATGCGGTAACGGACGGTTCCTTTGATTGCGGAATATGTCTTGTCGGCCTCGCTGTCATTTCCGTAGTTGACGCTGACTTTGTGGTTGACATAGCCGCGGTTTACCAATCCGACGGTGGATAATCCGTGTCCGTACTCATCAAGGCATAATACGACGGCTCCGCGTCTGGCAAGTTCTATTGCGTACGCGGCGCAGGTTTCATGGTCATTCTGGTACCCGTGCAGCAGCAATACGCCGGGTGCCTTCTGGGAAGCGGAGGCGGTCTTCGGCTTATACAGCTTATAAGTCAGATAACCGTCTTCACAGGGTATCGAACTCTCAATGATTTCGATATTGCCGGAGTCGCGCTGCAAGTGGTTGGCAACTCCCATGCATACTGTCGCGAGAACAACCAAAACAATCAGAAAAATCCAGGGTTTTCCTTTTCTCATAAATGATCTCCTTTAGGTTGTTTTATTCTTGAATTCATCATAACATATCTTTCTTTGTTAGGAAAACTCATCTATAATTCGATTGAGGAACCGTTATGAAAATAGGACAATCTACAGATATTCACCGTCTTGTTGAAGGACGCAGACTGGTCATCGGCGGAGTGGAAATCCCATTTGAAAAGGGAGGACTCGGTCATTCGGACGCAGACGCATTGACCCACGCAATCACCGAGGCCATCATCGGCGCTATGGCGCTGGGAGACATCGGCAAGTTCTTCCCGGACAACGATCCGGCAACCGAGGGAATCAATTCCCAGATTTTATTGAAAAAGGTTGCGGACATGATGTATGAAAACGGATATGAGATCGGTAATATCGATTCTTTGATCATTATTGAAAAACCGAAGATGCGTCCGTTTATCGATGCCATGCGGAAGACTCTGTCCGGCACAATCGGATGCCCGATGGAATGCGTGAATGTGAAGGCGACCTGTGCGGAAGGCATGGGACCTATCGGGGAAGGTAAGGCGTACCTTGCGCAGGCAGTTGTATTATTGAATGAAGTCAAGAAAGGATAATCCTATGGACAAACTTGAAGAAGTCAAGGTCATGCGGGATCCGATTCACGGGTACATCCGGGTTTCGGAGAAAGTGATATGGGATTGTATCGGCACCAGAGAGTTCCAGCGTCTTCGCCGGATCGAACAGCTCGGTGCGACTAACCGTGTTTATCATACGGCCGAACATTCCCGTTTTGCGCATTCGTTAGGCGTCTATGAAATCGTACGGCGCATGATTGAGGAAAACACCGACATCTCTTCAGTTTTGAATGATTATGAAAAGGTCACGGTAATGTTGGCGGGGCTTTTGCACGACATCGGGCACGGACCGTTTTCCCATGCGTTTGAAAGAGTATCTTCCGTTTCGCATGAGGAATATACTTCGAGAATTATCCGCGGTGATTCCGAAATCTACGGAGTTCTTGCTTCCTATGATCCGAATCTTCCGAATGATGTCGCATCGGTCATTGAACACAAACATCCTAACGGTTTATTGACCCAGATGATTTCTTCGCAGCTGGACGCCGACCGCATGGATTACCTTCTGCGTGATGCGTATTTTACCGGCACAAGCTACGGCGCGTATGACTTGGAACGTGTGCTGCGTACGATCCGGGTGCGTGACGGAAAGCTGGTTGTCAAGGAAAGCGGTATTCACACGATTGAGGACTACATCATGGCCAGATACCACATGTATTGGCAGGTGTATCTCCATCCGATTTCCCGCAGTTATGAAGCCATCATGGCAAATCTGTTTAAGCGCATGGAATATCTTCATGAAATGGATCCGGATACGACGGCGGACTATCCGATGTTTACACCGTTACTGGAAAAGCGTGTCCTTACCAATGACGAACTGTTCGACATGGATGAATACGCGTTCGGCTACGGATTCAATCTGATCCGCAAAAACTCCGGAGATCCGATCATGCGGGATTTGGCCGACCGTCTGATCAACCGCCGCTTATTTGATTATGAAACTCTGTATTCGGTTGCGAAAGCCAACGAGTATTATGAATGGATCCGGGATAACGGATACGACCCGGATTACTATATGTTTATAGATGAAAACGTTGCGGTTCCTTACCGCCCGTATTCGCACGGCGTCAATGCGATCTGGGTGCTGATGCATGATGATTCGGTCAAGGAATTATCCAAGGCATCTCCGATCGTTTCCGCTGTCATGGGAACCGGAACCAACGATAAGAAAGTATTTTATCCGAAGGAATTGAATGACTAGAAGATTTGAACACACCGACCGCAAAGGATTCTGGCTGGGCTTTATTGATTTCTTTACCGCCGGAATCTTTTTCCTTGTGTACATGCCGAGGGGTTTGCAGGATGAACTCGAGGAAATATTGGGACATAAGATTGAGAAGTATTCCCGTGCCTATCTTTTGGGAATCCCGACGTTATTCATTTATACGCTGGTATGGATGGCAAAGGTCTCGGAAGAACTCAAAGAGAAAGCAATCGAACTTGGGATCCCGGGTCCTCACACATCGTTTAAGCACATGTTCAACTGGAATGTGTTCGGTATATTGTGCTTTGGACCGATGATTGCGACTTATAGGTTCTTTAATACCTTAAATGCGATAGAGAGAGAATATAACCGGAGCTTTTCAAGGCAGAATTCCGATTGACTGCGGCTTTGTTTTGATGGGCAAAATAATCTTATAAAAATAGTGCTTCCGATGATTTTTCTCAAATGGGGCAATGACCTTCGCTGCAACGAACCCGGAAAGAATATTTCTGTGACCGACGGCATAACCAATAGATTTTTTCACTGCCAGTTTCAGAGCCTGATCGTCATCTTCGACTTTTTGTACGGTTACCAACGCAATGTGAGGGGGATAAAGCCTGCCTTTTTCGAAGACGGGATCATTCACTGCTGCTGCAAAATCATCTGATACAGTCAAAGCCCATCGCATTTTATTAATTGCATATCTGGCGTCTATATTGAAGATCAGTTCGGAATCGCAGATTCCCATGTGTTTTGTCCATTCAGTGAAGTCGGTGTTATCACATTTGAACTCTTCGGTTTGCGACGTATATGTCGGCGAGTAGTCAATATACCGGACAGCACTTCTTTGTTCATACCAAAATAATCCCTCATTTAATTCTGCCGTAGATAGTTCTTTTGATAAGAAAGATAAATAATTATAAAGAATTTGTTTATCGTTGATTGAGCTCAATACTTCTTTTTTTGTGCTGTCTATTACTGTTTTAATTTGTGAAAGAGAGTCTGACTTGACGATTTTCTCAATTCTTCCGCGGGAAACATTTAATTGGGAGTATTTAAGATATGTCAGAAGATCGTAGACGTCGCTTACCCTGTAATCACGGTAAAGATTTTGATCGTGTGTTGGATGAATGAAACCTATTTTTTCGTAATAGCGAATCATTTGGTCGGAAATCTGAAATAATTCAGATAATTCTCCGATTTTCATACATGCCTCCAAAATAATTCAACATTATTGTAAGACAGAAGGCAGGGTAAATAAAGGCTTGACTCTGTGATGATTACAAGGATTAGGCTTTTAGCAGTCAAGGCCGGAAAGGAGGAGAAAAAATGAAAAAGATATGTATTTCGGTTCTGATTCTTATGATGTTATTTACCATTAAACCGGCAACAGCTTTGGCTTCTGATAATAAAGATTACGGCTTCTGTAACATATTCCAAAACTCCCTATGGCGGCGGAGTCGGTAAACTGATATACAGTGAAAGTTATTATGAAAAACAAGTCTAAAACAGCATTCATTTGTTTAATGGTACTGCTGTTTATAAGCATTTTCCTAAATCTATATATGTGGTCAAAAGGGCAGGTTAAGGATCTTCACGGCACATTTCGGGCAGGAGAAAACCTTCCGGTATCTTCGGAAGGAATCGGGTTTATACCGCAGGATCATGTGTTTATCTGGTATCAGGAAAGTCCAAAGATAATACTGAAAGGGAATTACGAGAAAACAACGAATCCATATATCTATCGGTTGATTTTTGACGAAAGCGGGGAGGAACAATACATTTACTGCGCAAAAGATTATGTGGACATATTAGGAGAAACAATGAAACGTTATCCGCGTATATCCGACAGTCCGATGTTTCCGTTCCCATCCGAGGATATACCTTTGGACGGAAGGTAAGGTCAGGGAAGAAGGCACCGCAATCCGCGATGCCTTTTTTCTTTCTTGATTCCGCGGTCAATATGTCTTGCAATCTTTTCCGCATGCGATATAATAACCGCACAAGAAGGAACACACATGGAAAATAACGTATTGGTGAAAGTGTTTGCCGGGGAAGATGAAGAAGCCGGCTTGTTATATTCAGGGATGGCGAAGTACCAGGAAAAGGACCGCGTCCGTATTTTGCGTTACACCGATCAGGAGAACGTTGAAAACCGCGTGCGTTTTTCGGATTCGGGATGTATCGTTTCGCGCAAAGGAGAAGATGAGATCAAACTCCGTCTTGCATATTCCGGGGAATCCTACATCGAAGTCAAGTCGGATTACGGAACTATGAAGTTTGATGTGGACCCGGATTATATCATCGTAAAGGACAATGAAATGAAGATCCGTTACTCCATTCCGGAGAATTCCGAGGAGGAAGTCGTGTTCGATTTCTCGTGGAAAATTACCGGAAGACTGTCTTGATATATAATTTACATAAAATATATTGACAAGAAATAGCGAATCGGATTTACTTATAGTCGGATTGAGAATCGTATAACGAATCATCGTTTGGAATAATTATATTGGAGGGACGAAAATTGGCAGCTTTATCAATGACTGACACGGCATACGAAGTGTTAAGCCGTTATAAAAAACCTGTAGCGTTTAAAGATCTTTGGGCAAAAGTATCCAAGAAACTGGAACTGAGCGACGAAATGGCGACCAAAAAGATTTCCAGTTTCTACACCAAGATGTCCATGGATGCGCGGTTTGCCCAGAAGAACGGAAAATGGACGCTGAAGAGCCGTATGACATTCGCGGACACCTATATCGACACGAGTTCTCTCGAGATTGATGATGACCTTGACGAAGAAGAAGAAAATCTCGAAGATCTGGATGACGAAACAGATTATGATTCAATTAAAGAGGACGAGGATTATTGATCTCGTCTTTTTTCTCATGGAGGTTAGCATATGAATGAAAAGATTATTGCCGGATTGGCCAAGAAACTGAAGATTGCGGTATCCCAGGTGGAGAACACCCTGGCGCTTTTGGAAGAGGGAAATACCGTACCGTTTATCGCGCGTTACCGTAAAGAGATGACGCACGGGTTGGATGAAGAACAGATTCTGGAAATCGACAAACAATACAAATACGAAGTGAAACTGGCGGAGCGCAAGGAAGCGGTCCTGAAATTGATTGCCGAACAGGGAAAACTGACCGAAGAAATCACGAACGCGGTCAACGCGGCGGAAAAGTTATCCCAGGTGGAAGACCTGTACCGTCCGTATGTTCAAAAGAAGAAGACCCGCGCCGCAACCGCGATCAAGAACGGACTGGAACCGCTGGCGGAGTATCTGCTGTCCTGCCCGCAGGAAGGAAATCTTGTTGAAGAGGCCGCAAAGTATCTGAATGAAAACGTCAAGAACGTGAATGAGGCAGTTCAGGGAGCTAAGGATATCATCGCGGAGAAAGTCAGCGATGAGGCAAAACTGCGCTGGGAATTCAAGAAGATCATGGAAGATACCGGCGCGTTGGTCACAAAACTTAAGAAAGACGCGAAGGACGAAAAGAAAGTCTACGAAATGTACTATGACCGCTCCGAGAAAATCAAATCTCTGGCAGATCATCGCATCATGGCCATCGACCGCGCGGAGAAGGAAAAGGTCATCACGGCTTCGTTAAGCTTCAATGCGGAAGACCTCGAGGAGAAGGCATACCGGTTCTATGCGAAAGGCGCAAAGACGTATGTAGAAGAGATTCTGCGTGACGCGGTCAAAGACGGATGCGAGAGATTGCTGTTCCCGTCGATCGAAAGAGAAATCCGTTCGGAATTAAGCGAGAAGGCGGCTGCCGGATCCATTGAAATCTTCTCGATGAACCTGGAGAAATTATTGCTGCAGGCACCTTTGAAGGGAAGAGTGGTCCTGGGATTTGACCCGGCGTTCCGTACCGGCTGCAAGTTAGCAGTATTGGATGAAACCGGAAAGATGCTGCATATCGATAAGATCTTCCCGCATGAGCCGAAGAATGATATCGAAGGTTCCCGTAAGAAGATGCGTGAACTTATCAAGAAGTACGGTGTCAAGATCATCGCAATCGGTAACGGTACGGCATCCCGCGAAAGTGAGAAGTTCGTAGCCGATCTGATTCATGACGATCATCTGGATGTCGCGTACGCGATTGTTTCGGAAGCCGGCGCGTCGGTATATTCCGCAAGTGAGAATGCCCGCGCGGAATTCCCGGATTTACATGTCGAAGAACGCAGCGCGGTCTCCATCGGACGAAGACTTCTGGACCCGTTATCCGAACTCATCAAGATCGACCCGAAATCAATCGGTGTCGGTCAATACCAGCACGACCTTCCGGAAAAACAACTGAATGAACGTCTGGATGAAGCGATTATGAAATGTGTCAACCGTGTCGGATGTGACGTCAATACGGCATCCGCGGAACTGTTAACGCATATTTCCGGTCTGAATGCGGCATCCGCGAAGGAAATCGTCGCGTACCGAAACGCGAACGGTAAGTTCACCAACCGCGAAGAATTCCTGAAGGTTAAGAAGCTCGGGGCGAAGACCTTCCAGCAGTGCGCAGGGTTCTTACGTATCAAGGACGGAAACGAACCGCTCGATGAAACATCGATCCATCCGGAAAGCTACGATGCGGCAAGAAAACTCATGAAAGCATGCGGCATCGAAAAACTCGGACAGGCAGATTGCGAATTCCCGAAGGAAAAGACGGAATCCCTCGGTATCGATCCGTATACTTTGTCGGATATCGAAGACGCGATCAAGACACCTTTACGCGACTACCGCGAACAGTTTGACGGTGCATTACTGAAGTCGGATGTGCTGGAAATCGGGGATCTTCATATCGGCGATGCGTTAAGCGGAACGGTGCGTAACGTTGTCGATTTCGGCGCATTCGTAGATATCGGATTACACGAAGACGGTCTGGTTCATATCACCCGCATGGCTGCGCACAGAGTATCCCATCCTTCCGAAATCGTATCGGTCGGCGATATTGTGACGGTGTATGTCTATGACATCGATTTGGCGCGCGAAAGAGTGCAGCTGAGTCTTCTTCCGTTAGACAAACTGGCGGAAAGGGATAATCAGCGCAAGGAATTCAAGTCCCGCAAGAAGGAACATAACAAGCCTTCCGGACCCCGGAAACCGGAAAAGAAAAAAATCGATATGGATGATGCGATGAGCCGGTTACTGGCGATGTACGGAAACAAACATAAAAAATAGAATTCATGGCAGGAAAGATAAACCTGCCATTTTTTAATGTGTATGAGATAATTAAACAGGAGGAATCGCCTATGGAACGCATTGTGGTTTATTACGGAACGACACGTGTGGTTGCGGACGGGGAAAAGAAACCGGACGGAACCTGGGTGCTTCATTATGAAGACGGCGGATATTATGAAGGACCGCTTTTGAACGGTTATCCGAACGGAAAGGGGTTTTACCGTTATCCGGACGGGAAAACCTACGACGGAGAATTTAACCGCGGCACATGGCACGGCAAAGGAAAAGCAGTGTTCCCGGGCGGTGCCTGGCATGACGGATATTGGGTTTACAACAAGCGTGAAGGATTCGGAAAACAATTCTGGCCGGCAAGAGGAAACAGCACCACATATTACTATGAAGGAAATTTTTCGAACGACTTTCGCAATGGTTTCGGAAAAGAAAAATGGGGCAATGGCTGTGCGTATGAAGGACAGTTCAAAGACGGCGCGGAAAGCGGCTACGGCACGTATTTCTATCCGCGTACTTCCGAACAGTTGGAGATGAGCGCGGAAGGAACTTTTGAAGGCTACAAGAAACAGGGACATATCATTTACCGGATCGAAAACGGAAATGTCTTCGAAGGTGAATGGAAAGACAATGAATTCTTAGGAACCGGGAAGCTGACATATCCGGACGGAACGGTGGAAACCGGGGAATTTGAACGGGATGAGATGAGGGATTTCCGGTTGAACGGCGAAGGGGTCCGCACGTTAAAGAGCGGTCTGTCATTTGAAGGAAGATTCCTGCACGGACAAAGAAACGGTGTCTTCAAGATGCGCAGACCCGACGGGACCGAGAAAGTCATGGAATACAAGAACGATGAACCTGTGCAGGAGTTGTTCGGAAGACAGGAAGACCTTCCTTCTGCGGAACAGCCGGAAGCCCGTCAGGAATCCGCCGGAGACTATTTATCCGTAAAGAGTTACGGAAATGAGCGGTTCTCCGTGGAACTGCAGCCGTATTTTGACGGTATCATCGGGATGACTTCCGTCAAGGATCAGCTTGATAAAATGTATAAGAGATTAAAGATCGACGCGATGAGAAAGACTGTGCTGGGAGTGAATGCGCCTGCGCAGGGATATTATTTCATCGTGTGCGGTAATCCGGGAACCGGTAAAACAACGGTGGCAAGAGTCATCGGGAAGATGCTGCATGACTTAGGTTTCCTTCCCGAAGACAAACTTGTAGAAGTGGACCGTTCAAGGCTGGTAGGCCAGTATATCGGGGAAACGGCAATCAAGACCACACAGGTTATTGATTCGGCGCGCGGCGGAACCCTATTCATTGATGAAGCCTACAATCTGTACAAGAAGGACAATCCGCGGGATTTCGGCATCGAAGCCATTGATACCTTGTTGAAAGATATGGAAGATCACCGCGGGGAGTATTGCGTCATTCTGGCAGGCTATGAGGAACAGATGCAGGATTTGATCCGCAATGCGAATCCTGGTCTTGCGTCAAGGTTTGATCACAAGATTACGATTGACGATTATTCCGCGGAAGAATTGACCGATATTACCGTTTCGATGGCGGATAAAAGGCAGTTTAAAATCCGCAAAGATGCGAAGGCAGTTATCCTGCATCGCATCAATCAGGAAAAAATTGATGAGACCTTTGATAATGCACGTTTCTCGCGCAGGTTGCTGGATGAAGCGATTGAACATCAGGCGATCCGTTTATCCGAGAATATGGAAAACATCCGTCCGGAAGATCTGACGGAACTTCTTCCGGAAGACTTCGGAGAAATCGGGGCTGACGCGATGACATTGGAATCCTGCATGGAGAAACTGAACGGATTAGTCGGGTTACAGGGAGTCAAGGACGAAGTGAATTCGATGATTCAGACGATCAAAGTCCAAAATGAAAGCCGCAAAAGAGGTTTGGCGATTGCGGGAGAGCTACCGTCGATGAATCTCGTGTTTACCGGAAATCCGGGAACCGGGAAGACTACAGTGGCACGGCTGATCGGGCAGATTTACTATCATCTGGGGATGCTGAAGCGGCCGGATGTGTTTGTTGAATGCGTGCGTGCGGACTTGGTAGGAAAGTATCAGGGTGAAACTGCGCAGAAAGTCAAGGAAGTGGTGCGCAAGTCTTTGGGAGGCGTCTTATTCATTGACGAAGCGTACTCCCTGGTCATGAATGAAAATGACAGCTTCGGTGTAGAAGCAGTCAATACCTTAGTCTCCGAAATTGAGAATAACCGCGACAAACTGGCCGTCATCCTGGCAGGTTACACTGACAACATGAATGAGTTCCTCGATACCAATCCGGGACTCCGCAGCCGTTTGTCCAAGGTCATTGAATTCGAGGACTACACCGCGGAAGAACTGACAAGGATTTTCTTCTTCGATTTGAAGAAGAGAGGCTATATTGTCAAAGCGGAAGAAAACATTGCGGAATTGATGATCACCGAGGCGATGATGAAGAAAGATTTCGGCAATGCGCGCGGAGTACGCAATCTGGCGGATCAGGTGATCGCGAACCATAACAAGCGTATCAACAAGCTTGATTTATCCTCTTTGAGCAATGAAGAAATCCTGACAATCACCAATGAAGACTTATAGAACCAAGGCGGGGAAACCCGCCTTTATAAATGACAGAAAAAGGAGGCAGGAAACAATGAAACATAAAATGATCCGGATTCTGTCTGCGGTCATAATTGCGTTATTGACTTTGTCTTCGGGATGCTCAAAGGCATCTTTGAAAGAGTATGAAGAGGAATACATGTTCAGCATGTCCGGGATTCCATATGAAATAACTGCGTACCAAAAGGAAGATGCGTTTCAGGATTCCTGGAAGGCATATGTCATCCGTATTACCGGGGATGTGAAGGATACTGTATTCGATCCGGAAACAATGAGCACGGAATTACCGGAAGGAACTCTTTCCGCGGTTACGTGCATGATCTCCGATTGCGATGCGTCACAGAAGATGATTCCATTCCATTTGGAACAGGAAGCGGAATACAGAGCGAGGGTTCTTCAGAGCACGCAAAACAGCCGCAAGAGATTTAACATCATCTACGATGTACAGAAAGACTTGTACTATATTATTTGGCTCTGAAGATTAAACAAGACTAACTAAATTCTAGAAAAAGAAGTTGGTTAGTCTTTTTTGTTGGAACGGGTTGCGGTATAATTCAAGTGGTTAAAGATTTCACATTAAGAAAGGAAAATCATATTATGCCATTAGTTACATCAACTGAAATGTTCAAGAAAGCGTATGAAGGCGGTTATGCCATCGGCGCATTCAACGTCAACAACATGGAAATCATCCAGGGTATCACCGAAGCTGCGAAAGAATGCAATGCACCGGTTATCCTCCAGGTATCCAAGGGTGCGAGAGCTTACGCGAACCGCACTTATCTGAAGAAGTTAGTAGAAGCGGCAGTTATCGAAACCGGTTTACCGATCGTTCTGCATCTGGACCACGGTGACAGTTTTGAGACCTGCAAGTCCTGCATCGATG
>CACYEP010000066.1 GCA_902773425.1 uncultured Erysipelotrichaceae bacterium
CTAAGGAGGAAAGTATGAAAAAGATTTTAGTTTTATTCATGGTATTCGCGATGGCGTTGTCTTTAGCGGCTTGCGGCAAGAAGGAAGAAGAACCGACTCCGACACCGACCGAAGAAGGCTACGAAATCGCATTCCTGGCTGACTTGGGAACCATCAACGATGGCGGATTCAACCAGGGTACTTGGGAAGGCTGCCAGAAGTATGCAAACGAAAAGGGCAAAACCGTTAACTACTTACAGCCGGCTGAAAACACCGATGATGCTCGTAAGACCATCCTTACTCAGGCTTGCGAACAGTGGCATGCAAAAGTTTGCGTAGCATGCGGATTCTTATGGGATACAGCGTTAGCTGAATTATGCCCGAAATATCCGGATGTTAAGTTCATCTTCATCGATGGTGACGCTTCTGTAGAAGGTATCCCGAATGTTGCTCCGATCGCTTTCAAGGAACAGGAAGTTGGCTTCTTAGCTGGTTATGCAGCTGTTAAAGACGGCTACAAGAACTTAGCGTTCTTCGGCGGCATGGGCGTTCCGTCCGTTGTTAAATTCGGTTACGGCTTCGTTTGGGGCGCTGACTATGCAGCTCAGGAAATGGGCTTAACGGATGTTAACATCAAGTATTGGTATTCCGGAAACTTCGATGCTTCCCCGGAAAAGATGACTACTGTTTCCAGTTGGTATGAAACCGGTACGGAAATCGTCTTCTCCTGCGGCGGTACCATCGTTAACTCTGCAATCCAGGCTGCTGAAGCAGGCGAAGGCAGATACTTAATCGGTGTCGATATCGACGAAAGCTACAAGTCTCAGAGAATCATCACTTCTGCGATGAAGTCCATCACCAACGCTACCTATGACGGTATCGCTGCTGCATACGGTGATACTGATTGGTCCGCATTCTCCGGCAAGGTTGTATCTTTAGGTACTTCCAACAAGGGCGTTCAGTTACCGGATGACTTCTCCAGATTCAACACCTTCACTAAGGCTGACTATGATGCGATTTTCGCAGACTTAGCGGCTGACAAAGACGGCATCTCCAGCGGCATTCCGACCAACGAAACTGCTGACAGAGCTGACAAACTGCCGGTTAAGGTTGTTAAAGTTGAAGATTTAGACTAATCTGAATTGAAACATGAACCCAGCGGCAGGGCAATTGCTTTGCCGCCGGGTTTATTTTGTAAGAAAGAGAGATAGCAAGGCTAATGGATAATACCAATAACATCATTGAATTCCGGCATATCACAAAAACCTTCCCCGGAATCATCGCCTGCAACGATATCTCGTTAGGGATTCGCAAAGGCGAGATCCATGCGCTGTTAGGGGAGAACGGCGCCGGAAAGTCGACATTAATGTCTGTATTATTCGGCATGTATCAGCCGGAAGCAGGAGAAATCATCATCCGCGGAAAGAACGTAAAGATCCGCGGCCCTCGTGAAGCGACCGATCTTGGTATTGGTATGGTTCACCAGCACTTCCAGTTGGTTGAAAATTACACGGTATTACAGAACATTATTCTGGGCCAGGAAAGTACGAAGGGATTGTTCCTGGATCTGAATACCGCCCGGAAAAAAGTTGTGGAACTTTCGGAAAAATACGGCTTGCACGTAGATCCGGACGCATTAATCTCTGATATTACCGTCGGTCAGCAGCAGCGTGTTGAAATCCTGAAGATGCTGTACCGCGACGCGGAAATCTTAATCTTCGACGAGCCGACTGCAGTATTAACTCCGCAGGAAATCGCGGAACTTATGTCCATCATGAAGGGACTGGCAAGCGAAGGCCATACCTTACTGTTTATTTCCCATAAGTTGGATGAAATCAAACAGGTGGCCGACCGGGTTACCGTTCTTCGCCGCGGGCGCTTGATTGAAACCTGCGACTGCGCAAGCGTAACTACTACGGAAATGGGTAAATTGATGGTCGGACGCGAAGTCAGCTTCTCGGTCGAAAAAGGACCGGCAAAGCCAACCGATGTCGTATTGGATGTAGAAAATCTGACGATGGTTTCTCCGGAAACGAAGAAAGCTATCGTCAATCACATCAGTTTCAATGTCCGCAGAGGCGAAATCGTCTGTATTGCGGGTATTGACGGAAACGGCCAGTCCGAAATCATTTACGGTTTAACCGGTATTATGCCGATAGATGAAGGCAAGATCGTGTTAAACGGCAAAGATATCACAAAAGCTACGATTCGTGAACGTAACTTAGGCGTTTTGGGACATATTCCGGAAGACCGTCATAAATACGGTTTGGTTCTGGATTACTCCTTAGCGAATAACCTCGCGTTAAAGAATTACTTTAAGCCCGGATTCCAGAATCACGGATTCTTAAATTTCGATAAGATCAATTCTTACGCAGACCAGCTGATCGGAAAATACGATGTGCGTTCCGGTCAGGGCAAGGATACGATTGCGCGTTCCATGTCCGGCGGTAACCAGCAGAAAGCTATCGTCGCACGTGAGATCGACCAGAACCCGGATCTTCTGATTGCGGTTCAGCCGACCCGCGGTCTGGACGTAGGCGCGATTGAAAACATTCATAAACAGCTGGTGGCACAGAGAGATTCCGGAAAAGGCGTTCTTCTGATGTCGTTCGAACTTGACGAAGTTATGGACGTTTCCGACCGGATCTTAGTTGTCTTCGAAGGAGAGATCATGGGTGATCTGAATCCGAAGGAAGTCACCGTAGAAGAAGTCGGTCTTTACATGGCCGGCGTCAAGAGACAGGAGGCGGCGAAATGAGTTTAGCGAAAGTGAAAAAAGAACGTACGGGTTTCTTTGAAAGATACGCGTCATTGATTTCTTCCCTGATCGCCATCGTATGCGGCCTTCTGGTGGCACTGTTTATCTTAATGGTTTCCAAACCGTCCACCGGTTTCAACGGATTCCTGATGCTGCTGCTCGGCGGTATCCCGTACGGCGGCGTTAAGAATATCGGTGATACGATGTACCTGGCTACTCCGATCATGATGACCGGTGTGGCGCTGTGCCTGGCATTCAAGACCGGTGTTTTCAACATCGGCGGTCCGGGTCAGTATATTGTCGGTGCGTTCGGCGCAGTCTTTACGGCTGTCAAGTTCGGACCGAGTCTTCCGGGACCTTTGGCATGGATCGTTCCGCTGTTAGTATCCCTCGTGTTAGGCGCGTTATGGGCTTTGATACCGGGGTTACTCAAAGCGTACTTCAATGTCAACGTCGTTATCAGTACGATCATGTTCAACTATATCGGTATGTACTATGTCGTATTCTGGGTTAAGAGTTACATCCTTGACTCCTTAAGAGGACAGAGCTTACCGGTTCCGGCGGTATCCAAATTACCAAAATGGTTCTTACCGTCGATTACCAATAACTCATCGGCGGATATCGGATTCTTCATCGCGGTCATCGTATGTATCCTGGTCTGGGTGCTTTTGGAAAAGACGACCCGCGGTTACGAAATGAAAGCCTGCGGTATGAACGCAAACGCGACAACGTATGCAGGTATCAACTCCAAACAGAATATCGTATTCGCAATCCTGTTATCCGGTGCGTTATGCGGATTGGGCGGAGGCTTGCATTACTTAGCTTCTTCCGGTGTGTATATCAGCTTGGTGGAACAGAGCGCGGCAGAAGGGTTTACAGGCATCGCGATCGCCTGCTTGGCGAACAATAACCCGATCGGCGCGATCTTCGCAGCGCTGTACATGTCCTTCCTTACCGTAGGCGGCCAGTACATGCAGCTGTTCGGTTTCCAGAAAGAAATCGTCAGTGTCATCACCGGCGTAATCATTTACTTCTCGAGCTTCGTATTATTGCTGAATACGACGATCGCCCGCATTTCGGCGAAACGCAGACTGAAAAAAGACCGGATGGCCGCGGCGGCTCAGGAACCCGCGGAAGAAGAGAAATTGGCGGTGGAAACAACCAAAGAGGATGATCCGGTTCAGGAAGGAGGAGAAAACGCATGACAGTCTTAGTATTCATTGTCCGTTACTTCATGTATTTCTTCATTCCGCTGCTTGTTACTGCGTTAGGCGGAATGTTCTCTGAACGAAGCGGTGTTCTGAACATGGCTCTGGATTCCATCATGGTATTCTCGGCAATGTGGGGCATCTTCTTCATGAACGCATTTGTTGACGTGATCCCCGGGCAATTATTATTGATCTGCTCGCTGCTGGTATCCGCAGTAACGGGAATTCTGTTCTCGCTGTTGCTGGCATATTCGGCAATCAGTCTGAAAGCGAACCAAACGATCGCCGCAATGGCGCTGAATACCTTCGCGCCGGCGTTCTGCGTATTCTATTCCCGTTTGGTAAACAGCGGTTCCGAACATATCGCGTTCCCGGGCAGTTCGTTCCGTATCGAATCAGTTCCGCTGCTCGGCAAAATTCCGGTAATCGGACCGATGTTCTTCCAGCAGGCATATCTTACGACGTATATCGGTATCGTGTTGTTCATTATCGGATCGATCATTATCAACAAGACCAAATTCGGTCTGCGTATGTGCGCGTGCGGAGAAAACCCGCAGGCTGCCGCATCCCTCGGTGTTGACGTTTATAAGACCCGTTATATCGCAGTCATGATCTCCGGTGCTTTAGCCGGCATGGGCGGTCTGATGTATATTCTGCCGGTTTCCGCAAGTTACTCCTGCACAGTCGCAGGTTACGGATACTTGGCATTGGCGGTATTGATCTTCGGCAGATGGAGATCCAGACCGTTATTGCTGGCAGCTGTCTTCTTCGCATTATCGAAGACCTTGGCTTCTGCGTATACCAGTATCCCGTTCTTAGCGGCGCTTCCGTTACCGGATGCATTCTACAAGAGCTTCCCGTTCATGGTTACCTTGATTGCATTGGCATTTACATCCAAGCATTCCAGCGCACCGAAAGCGAGCGGTCAGCCGTTCGATCAGGGCAAGCGTTAAAGCAAACAAAAAGTCCGGAAGATTTGATTCCTCCGGACTTTTTATGTGCTTATTCAGGATATTCTGCGCCGAGTGTTTCAAAGAGATAACGCTTGAATTCTTTGGGCTTGAGCTGGCTTACGATATAGGCGTTGGGCTCCTTTCCGCTGAAACGGAAGGTATCAACCAGGACACCGCCGTAGCTTGGGCCTTTATTGGTGTCTACTTCGCAATAATAATTATCGCAGATGTCAATGCACTGCGGATGAAGCGCAGCTGCCATGGCGGCAGGGTCTGCCATATCGAGATAATCTCCGTTAAACCGTTCCCGGTTCAGCTCGAGAAGGCACTTATTGCAGTCGACAAGGAATTCTCCGAGGGGACCTGAATCATGAAGCGCCTTGATTTCTTTTTCATCCAGCATGGCGCCATTGACCCAGCATGCGTCCCAGCCGACATACGTCAGCGGAATGCCGAATTCCGTAACGATTTTAGCGGCTTCGGCGTCCTGCCAGATATTGAATTCCGCAACCGGAGAAACATTTCCCGGGTGCAATCCGGCAGTTCCCATCGCTACGATCCGGCGTACACGGCGCATCGTTTCAGGTTCCAGGCGCATGGCCAAGGCTATATTTGTCAAAGTTCCGAGAGTGATGATATCGACGGTTTGAGGTTCATTATCGCGTAAAGCTTCCAGAATCTTCAGGATTCCGTTTCCTTCGGAGACTTTCAGATGTTCCGGCTTGAATCCGAGATCTCCCATGCCGTCATCTCCGTGCGTTTCATGCGCATATGCCAGATCCCGTAACAGCATATCCGCGGCGCCTAAATAGACCGGCGGTTCATAGGTTCCGGCTTTTTCAACGGTCAAAAGGGTATTCAGCGCAGCCTGGTCACGGTGAACGTTTCCGGAGACTGCCGTAAAAAACAGAATTTCATAATTCGGATCGCGAAGGGCCATGGCTATTGCCATTGCGTCATCGGAGCCGCAGTCGGTATCAATAATTAATTTTTGTTTCAGCATGAGGGACCTCCATGTCAAAATTATTCCATCTTTTCAAAAGAAACACAATCCTGTGAGGCAGGGAATCCTGCCGTGTGCTAGAATAAATATGTTATGAAAACGACAGAACGCAATTTGATTTCATACATTGAAGTCTTCGGATTTTACCTGGTGACAGGCGCTGCCTGCCTTGTTTTGGGTGTCGCTCTGACTTCGCTGATGGAGCATTATCACATCGGAGTTGCGGATGCGGCCAATCTCAGCGCTGCTTTTGCGCTCGGCAGAGTATTGGCGGTTTTCATTTTCGGCTATCTGACCGACCGGATCGGACCGAGGATCATCTTTTTGATCGGCGTCTTTCTGGAACTTGTGTTCTTTGTGACGATTCCGCTGGTTCCGGTGTATCAAATCGGTTTGATTGCGGCCATTCTCGGAGGAATCGGGATGAGTGCCCAGGATACGACGAATCCGCTGATTGTCAGTGCATTATTCCCCGAAAAGTATCCCAGCATGATGAGTATCGGCCAGGCTTTCTTCGGACTCGGCTGTCTTTTGCCGCCGATGATCCGTTCCATTTTGCTGCCGGCGGGGATTTCGTTTGCTGCGCTCTATTATTTCTTCGCAGGAATCTGCGTAGTCATGCTGGCGCTTCTGCCGTTCTTCAAATTGCCGCAAATCAATTCCGCGCATCTGGCGCAAGAGGGAGGCCATGCGCGCAATACCGTGAAATTACGCCTGTTCTATACCGGTGTAGGGATGCTGGTGATTGTGTGCGCTGCCTATTGCGCGGCGACCAACACGCTGGGATTATACACATCTGCGTTTGCGGAGACTTTGCCGATTCCGGTTTCCTTAGCCGCGAATATGCTGACATTCTATAATATCGGCACTATGGCAGGATCTTTTGCAAATGCCGCAATCATGAGAAAACTGAAGCCGGTCACCGTGCTTTGGCTGAATGTTTCCATCGGCCTGGCAGCTGTATGCATCATGACATTCGCCGACGTTCCGGCGCTGTATTTTGCCGGCATGGGATTGATGGGGTTCTGTCTCGGACCTCTTTACAGCGTAGTCGTTGTGCTTGCGACGGGAATCTTCCCGGCTCATGCAGCGATGGCAGCGGCCGGTGTGGCAGTTACTTCGGCGGCTGCGGATGCGCTTAATCCGGTAATCACCGGAAGAATCGTCGAAGAAAACGGTGTGAGAGCTTCTCTCAAGATTACCATTGTATTGCTGATTGTAACGGCTGCCGCGGCTTTCATGTTCCGGGCGCTGTACAGTGAAAATAGCTTAAAACGGAGGAATCCAGATGAAAGTCCAGAGTAAACATGTACTGACTTCCGAAGGGCTTCAATACCACCTTCATATCAAACCCGGTGATATCGGAAAATATGTATTTCTGCCCGGAGATCCGTTCAGGACGGATAAAATCGCCACTTATCTGGATCATGCGGAATTGGTCGCGCATAACCGGGAACACAAGACGTGGACCGGTTATCTGGAAGGTGTGAAAGTTTCTGTCTGCAGCACCGGTATGGGGTGTCCGTCGACGGCCATAGCGGCTGAAGAATTGATTCACGCCGGAGCGACAACCTTGATCCGTGTAGGAACCAGCGGAAGGGTATCGCAGCAAAGCATGAATCCGGAATATCAAGGTGTCATCATAACCGGCGCCGTGCGTGATGAAGGCACGACGTATCAATATGTTCCGGAAGGGTACCCGGCAATTGCCGACCGGCATGTCGTGGATTGCCTTGTAAAAGCCGCCGGAGAATCCGGATATCAGTTTGCGGAAGGAATTTCGCAGACCAAAGATTCGTTCTACGGCGAACTGGATCCTGACAGCATGCCGGTTTCCGGAAGACTGAAAGAGCGTTTCGAAGCGTTCCGGAAAGCCGGTGTCATGGCCACGGAGATGGAATGCGCCGCGTTATTTGTCATTGCGGACATCCGCGGAGTAAGGGCCGGAGGCATCATGTCCTACGAGGAGATGAAGGACTGTGTGATAAAGACGGCCGTGGAAGGCATGAGAAAAATTATTCTGGAAGATAGAAAAAAATAAAGAATACCGCGGTTATTCCGCGGTATCTTTCGTATTAATAGTTCACCATGTATTTGGAAATTTCCCAGGATGTTACCTGTGTGCGGTATTCATCCCATTCTTTCCGCTTACCGTTCCGGTATTGCGTATAAACATGATCGCCGAGGACGCCTTTGATTAATTCGTCTTCATCCAGTTTATGAATCGCGTCATACAGGGAAGAGGGCAGTGATTCGATTCCGTTTTCTTTGCGGGTTTTCGAATCCATTCCGAAGATGTTGCGGGTGATTTCCGGCATCGGTTCGAGTTCTCTTTCGATTCCGTCCAATCCGGAGGCCAGGCACGCAGCCAATGCCAGATACGGATTGCAGGAAGGATCCGGAGAACGCAGCTCAATGCGGGTGCTCTTGCCTCTGGCTGCCGGAATGCGGATCAATGTCGAACGGTTGGATGCGCTCCACGCAACATAGCACGGAGCTTCATATCCCGGGACCAGTCTCTTGTAAGAATTTACCAGCGGGTTGGTGATGGCGGTGAATCCTTCTACATGATCCATAATGCCTGCGATGAAATGATACGCGGTATCCGAAAGTTCATGCGTTCCGTTTGGATCATAGAATACATTTTCACCGTTCTTGAACAATGACATATTCACATGCATTCCCGATCCGTTGATTCCGTACACCGGCTTGGGCATGAATGTTGCGTGCAGTCCGTGTTTCTGGGCGATGGATTTTACAACCAGTTTGAAGGTCATGATGTTATCCGCCGCATGAAGCGCTTGCGCATACTTGAAGTCGATTTCATGCTGGCCGGCCGCGCATTCATGATGGCTGGCTTCAATTTCAAAGCCCATCTCTTCAAGTGCGACGCAGATCTCGCCGCGGATTTCATTTCCGTGATCCAGCGGTGCTAAATCGAAGTATCCCGCTTCATCGTTGGTGCTGGTGGTCGGTCTTCCGTTTTCGTCGGTTTCAAACAGGAAGAATTCACATTCCGGACCTACATTGAACGTATAACCGAGTTTTTCTGCACGTTCGATCTGTTTTCTGAG
>CACYEP010000067.1 GCA_902773425.1 uncultured Erysipelotrichaceae bacterium
GGTGATCCTGCGGCTAAATCCAAGACGGAAATCATTGTGTGCTATCCGGGGTTCCTTGCCATCTTCATATACCGTATTGCGCATTTATTGCGTACGATGGATATTCCGTATATTCCTCGGATCATGACGGAGTATGCGCATGAAAAAACCGGCATTGATATCAATCCCGGCGCGGTCATCGGCGAGTCTTTCTGTATTGACCATGGGACCGGTATTGTTATCGGGGAAACCAGTGTCATCGGTCATCATGTGAAGCTGTATCAGGGTGTTACAATCGGCGCCAAGAGTTTCGAAAACGATGAGAACGGTTTCCCGGTCAAAGGCGGGAAACGTCACCCGGATCTTGGGAATTATGTCACGGTGTACGCGAATGCGACGATCTTGGGCGGTGACACAAAGATCGCGGACCGCTGTGTAATCGGAGGAAACGTCTGGTTAACCCATTCGGTTCCGGAAGATACGACGGTTATTTACCAAAGTCATTAAAGAAAACCTGTCTCATGAATCATATGTGAGACAGGTTTTTATAACGGATAATGTGACAGTAAGTGTCTGGCAAGTCCGTCTTCATCGTTGGTATATTCCGTGATTTCATCGGCGGCGGCTTTGACATCGTCACTGCCGTTTTTCATGGCAACTCCGGTTCCGGCAGCCTTTAAAAGAGGCAGGTCGTTGGAGAGATCGCCGAACGCTATTGTGCGCTGCAGGCCGATGCCGTGCCGTTCACAATAGATCCGCAGGGCATCTCCTTTGTTGACGCGGGGATCCTGGAACTCGAAGAGATTCGGCTGGGTTTTGAAAAACTGGAAGTCGGAGGAATGCACATGCGAAAGATATTCTTCGACGGCCGGAGTTACGGTTTCATCCGGAATCCGGAAAAGAATATTGTGCAAAGGCTGCGCATAATACGCGGACAAATCATCACAAAGACGTAATTCGGTTCCGTTGCGCTTTGCGGCGCGTACGGAATAGGAATCCGCACGGGTTCCGAGAATATAATCTTCCAGGTAGATTTGGGTTGTGACCCGGTCCAGAAACGGACTCATAAGATCCATGATTTCATGAAGCGTATCGCAGGATAAAAGCCAGAATGAATCTTCTTTACCGGTTGATGCGTCGTAAAGCTGGCCTCCGCTGTAACCGATCAGAAAGTCAAATTCGAAAGGTATCTTCCAATCGCGGATGCGGGCCTTTTGATGAATCAAAGGTCTTCCCGAGGCAATCCCGATCTTGATGCCGGCATTGTGATATTCCGTTAACACTTCCCGGGTTAAATCTGTAAAGTGCCGGTCTTCGTTGACAATCGTGCCGTCAATATCCGCGGTAATCAGTTCAATCTGTTTCATAAAATCATTCATCCCTTCAAAAATGTATAAGAATCAAAAAGAAATTTCAAGATTTCCCGGGAAATGATGAAGTGAATGCGTAGTTAATAGCGGTGATGATATGGAGTGTCCCAGATGCGGAAACAAAGATCCGGAGTGGTTTTATCCCGGCAGCAAAGGTCTATATTGCCGGAAGTGCATTAAGTTTTCCAGGATTCTTTTGTATGGAGAAACGGAGATTCCAAAGGATGCGCCGGATGTTCCGGATGCCCAATATGAGCTTTCCTTTGAACTGACAAAGAAACAGGCGGAAACCGCCGGCAAGATCCTGGATTGCACCAAGTCGGGTAAAAGCGTACTGGTGAACGCCGTATGCGGTGCAGGAAAGACCGAACTGGTCTATCCGGTTATCAAATATCAGCTGGAATCGGGAAAGAAAGTAGGATTCGCCATATCGCGCCGTCAGGTGGTCTTACAAATCGCAAAACGCTTGTCCAAGGATTTCCCTGCGCTGAAGGTTATTCCCGTCTGTGAGGGCTTTACGGACGAAACTGAAGGGGATTTGATCATCTGTACCACACACCAGCTTTACCGGTACACCGGAAGGTTTGATACGCTGATTCTGGATGAGCCCGATGCGTTTCCTTTTAAGGGAAATGAAGTTCTGCAGGGAATCGCGGAACGGGCCTGCCGCGGAAACATCATCTATCTGACTGCGACGCCGGATGCATGGCTGAGGAAAAAGGGATCGGAAAAAAACGCGGAGACAGTCTATCTGAATGAAAGACCGGGAAGAAACCCGCTGGCGGTGCCGAAGGTATATTATCTTCCGGGAATGCTGATGCCGGCAGCTGTGTACCTGTATCTCCGGAAGTCTTTGAGAAACCGCCGGAGAGCCATCCTGTTTTTTCCGACGGTGAAGGAAACGGAACGCTGCGCGAAGGTTTTCGGAAAACTGTACCGGATGGATTCGATCACATCCCATACAAAAGACAAGGACAGAGTAATCAAAGATTTTGCGGAAGGCAGAATCCGGTACTTATGTGCCTCCAGCATTCTGGAGCGCGGAGTTACCTTCAGTGCAATTGATGTGGCAGTGTTCCGGAGCGATCATCCGGTGTTTGATTATGCGTCCTTGGTTCAGATGACGGGAAGAGTCGGAAGAGACCCGGCCCATCCGGAAGGAACCGGGATATTCTTTTGCGCCAAGAGAAGCGAGGAGGTGGACAAGTGCATATCCGTGATCCGCAAAGCCAACGAAGATGCCTATGGTGCGGGAAACAATTGAACCGGCAGGAAGATATCCTGAGCCGTATTTCGTACGGGGACTGTCTTTGCGTAGAATGCCGGAATGAATTCAAAGAGAAACCGGTGCGTATGAACCCGGAAGGGATACGGGTGGATTGTCTGTATCCGTATGAAGGGATGGGAAGGGAGATGCTGCTTCAGTACAAGGAGCTGAAGGATGAAGCGTTATATCCGGTGTTTTTATGGGAAAAACGCAAGGAACTGCAGAAACGTTACCGCGGTTACAGCATCATCCCGATTCCAAGCTCCGAGAAGGCTTTGAAAGACCGCGGATTCCATCATGTGATCCGGATGTTTGAAGTGCTGGATTTGCCGGTATATGACATTCTGGAGAAAACAGAGGAGACCGAAATGAAAAAACTGGGAGGAGAAATCCGGAGACAGAAGCGTAATATTCTGCGGATCAAAGAGGACGCGAAGATTCCCGCCGGGAAAATATTGTTGGCTGATGATGTCATTACGACCGGGACTACGATGAAATCCGCGATATCTCAAATTCGCAGTAAAAGCTCACATGTCAAAGGTTTGTGCATTTTTTATCATTCGCAGAAACGACAAAGTGTGAAACAATCGTGACATAATTGCATTTTTGCTTTTTTGCGTTGTTTTGCGCCTGTTTTAGATTATAATATATACGTGCGAATTTATGTCGCACAGGAAAGGTATAGAGGTATCGTTCATGACTGGAAAAGTAAAAAAATTCAGCAAGGAAAAGGGATACGGCTTCATCACATTAGCTGACGGTTCCGACGTGTTCTTCCATTACACGCAGATCATCATGCCGCATGGTGAAACCTACCGCGAAATCGACGAAGGCGCAAATGTCGAATTTGACGTCGTTGACACTGAACGTGGCAAACAGGCTCACAACGTTAAGAAGATTTTCGCCGAAGAAGCTGAATAGTCGCAATAGGGAGATATAGTTAGCGGAATAGCCGGGAGATTCCTGTCCCGGCTTTTTCTTTGAAAAATGGGAGAACATGTGAAGTAGCCGCACTGTCTTTCTTCACGGGAGCGAAAATGATATAATTGCGCTTGTAAAACGAGAGAGGTTTTTACTATGAGTTTTATTAATGCTTTGTTCAATGTGGATGCCAGAAGACTGAAACAGGTCACCAAGATTGCCCAGCAGGTAGATGACCTGAAGGATAAGATGGCAGGCATGAAAGACGAAGAATTACAGGCTATGACGCCGAAGTTCAAGGAACGTTTGGCAAACGGCGAAACACTCGATGACATTCTTCCGGAAGCTTACGCAGTCGCAAGAGAAGCCTGCAAGCGTGTCATACATGAATATCCGTATTTCTGCCAGATCCAGGGCGCAGTTGTTCTGCATCAGGGAGATATCGCGGAAATGAAAACCGGTGAAGGTAAGACTCTTACTTCGGTTATGCCGGTATATTTAAACGCGCTTACCGGAGACGGCGTGCATGTTGTCACCGTCAACGAATATTTAAGTGAACGTGACTCGGAATGGATGGGCGGAATCCACAGATTCCTCGGCCTTACCGTCGGATTGAATCTCCGCAAGTGCACAAAGTCCGAAAAGAAAGCCGCGTACGCGTGCGATATTACTTACACAACCAACTCCGAATTGGGATTCGACTACCTGCGTGACAACATGGTGACCGATGTGAATGACCGTGTTCAGCGCGGATTAAACTATGCGCTGGTTGACGAAGTAGACTCCATCCTGATCGATGATTCCCGTACGCCTTTGATTATTTCCGGCGGCGAGAAACAGACCGAACGTCTGTATGAGCGCGCGAACGCGTTTGCGAGAACGCTGGAAGAATTCAAACCGGACCCTGAAAACCCGGATGAATACGAGAACCATCCCGCGGATAAACCGGGCGACTATGAAATTGATGTCAAGACCCGTACCGTTACTTTGACTGAGCGCGGTATTCATAAGGCGGAAAAGTTCTTCGGCGTGGAGAACCTGTATGATATTGAATCCACGGCATTGGTTCATCATATCCAGAATGCCTTAAAAGCGAACTACGCGATGACCAACGAAGTAGAATACATGGTCAAGGATGATACGGTATATATCATCGACCAGAATACCGGCCGTATTATGGAAGGACGTGTGTTCTCGGACGGACTGCATCAGGCATTGGAAGCGAAGGAACATGTTACGATCAAACAGGAAACAACTACCTGGGCAACGATCACTTATCAGAATTTCTTCCGCTTATATAACAAGCTTTGCGGTATGACCGGTACAGCGAAAACCGAGGAAGAAGAATTCACGGAAATCTACAACATGCGCGTTGTGGAAATTCCGACGAACAAGCCGGTGGTGCGTATTGATGAACCGGATGTGATTTACGGCAACAAGAAAGCGAAATTCGAAGCTTTGACCAGAGAAGTCCAGGAATGTGTCAAGACCGGACAGCCGGTATTGGTCGGTACGATTTCGGTTGAAACATCTGAAATGTTAAGCCGCATGTTCAGCCAGAGAAGAATCAAACACGAAGTATTAAACGCAAAGAACCATGAACGTGAAGCGAAGATCATTGAGCGTGCGGGACGTAAGGGCTCGGTTACGATTGCGACCAACATGGCAGGGCGAGGAACCGATATTAAGCTTGGCGAAGGCGTAAGAGAACTCGGAGGCTTATTGATCCTGGGTTCCGAACGCCATGAATCCAGACGTATCGATAACCAGCTGCGCGGACGTTCCGGACGTCAGGGCGACCCGGGAAGATCGAGATTCTATGTATCTTTGGAAGATGATCTGATGGTCCGGTTCGGAGGCTCCAGACTGGCAGGCATGTTCGATCAGCTCGGAGATGAGCCGATCCAGTCCAAGACGGTTTCCAAGGCTATTACTTCCGCGCAGAAGCGTGTGGAAGGATATAACTACGATATGCGTAAGACCTTGCTGGACTACGATGATGTTTTGCGTCAGCAGCGTGAAATCATGTATGACCAGAGAAACATTGTTCTGGAAAATGAAGACGTTCATAACATCGTCAAGGAAATGTTCCAGAGATTCGCAGTATCGCAGGTGCGTGCCTATACGGATTTCTCGAAGAAGAATCCGGTTGTGGATGAAAAGGGCTTAGCGTCCTCGCTGCACAAGATGGGACTCCTGGAAATTGAAATTGATGACGAAGAAATGGCCGGCAAGAGCATTGAAGAAATTGAAGCTATGGTCGGCGACGCATTGTGGAAGAATTATGATGAGAAGGTTTCCCCGGTGATGGACCTCGGATATAGACGCTATGAAAGAGCGATCGTGTTAAGAGTCATGGACATGAACTGGGTGAATCATATCGATATGATGGATAAGCTGCGTAACGGCATCGGCTTGCGTTCTTATGCGCAGGAAAATCCGTTAAAGGCTTATGTCAGTGAAGGTTATCAGATGTTTGAAGACATGATGGCGAATATCGCGAACGGTGTTGTCAACTTCTGCATGAACCTGAAAATCCGGGTAGAGGGCCCGAGGACGAGGGATCACAAACGTGGAAAATACAGAGCTTAAAAAGAAAATGGACGAAACAGCCTCGCGTTTAGCGGAGCTGGGTAACTCTCTTTGACTTGGACACAAGGAAAGAGAGAATTGAAGACATTGAACGGAAAATGATGGACGAGCACTTCTGGGACGATCCGAAAAAGGCCCGGAAGATGATCGACCGATTAAACGAAAACCGGCAGATCAAAGAAGGATACGAATCTTTATCTGCCCGTTTGACGTCCATGCGCGGCGATCTGGGTATGCTGGAAGAGATGGAAGATCCGGATCTGGAGGCAGTCCTGTATGAAGAGTGGGATACGTGGACGCACGATTATGAAGTCTTTGAGATGAATATTCTTCTGGACGGAGAATACGATCATGAAAATGCCATCCTCGAAATCCATCCCGGCGCAGGAGGAACGGAATCCCAGGACTGGGCCGAAATGTTATTCCGCATGTACAGCCGCTGGGCACAGAAGAACGGCTTTAAGTTCAGCGTGGATGATTATGAAGACGGCGATGAAGCGGGGATCAAATCCGTAACGGTTACCGTGGAAGGAAACCGTGCGTACGGATATCTCAAAAGCGAGAAGGGCGTGCACCGTCTTGTGCGGATTTCGCCGTTTGACGCGAACAGCCGCCGCCATACTTCGTTCGCGGCCGTCAGCGTATTGCCGGAAGTATCGGATGATGCGGGAATCGTAATCAATCCGGAAGATATTACGGTGGAAACACACCGTTCCAGCGGCGCAGGAGGTCAGCACATCAACAAAACCGACAGTGCCATCCGTATTACGCATATTCCGACCGGCATCGTAGTTACGTGCCAATCCGAACGCAGTCAGATCCAGAATAAGGAACACGCGATGCAGATCCTGCGCGCCAAATTGTTTGAAAAGAAACTGGAAGAAGAAGAAAAGAAGAAGAAAGATATTCTCGGTGACCTTAAGGCCATCGAATGGGGAAGCCAGATCCGCTCGTATGTTTTATGTCCGTATACCTTGGTAAAGGACAACCGGACAGATTACGAAGAGACCAACGCGGATGCGGTTCTTGACGGGAATATCGATGAGTTTATTTACGCGTATTTGAAAAAGAGTGCGTCAAAGAAAGCTTCGTAGGTGTGTTATGGCAAAGAAATTGCTGTTAAATAAAAGCGCGAAAGAATGGGTCAAGGATATTCTCGCGGTAGTCGTCGGAAATTTCCTGATTGCGGTGGCGTCGGTATATTTAGTTCTTCCGATGCGGATCGTAACCAGCGGAGTGGCCGGTGTGGCGGTTATCCTGCATCATTTCTGGGAAGTCAACGAGACTTTGATGATCGTCCTGATGGATGTGGGACTGTTCTTAGTTGGCGCGGTTTTCTTAGGAAAACGGTTCGCAATCAGCACGATCCTCAGCACCATCGTATATCCTTCGTGGGTTGCGTTATTATCGATGTTCCCGTACGGACTGGATGTTGATCCGATCCTGGCATCGTTCTATGCCGGTATTCTGATCGGCGCGGGAACGGGGATTGTATTCCGGACCGGAGGAAGCACCGGAGGGGTGGATATCCCGGCTCTTTTGATCAACAAGTTCACTCATATACAGTTATCGACATGTTCGATGATCGTCGGATCCATTATTGTATTATGCGGCGTTGTCGCGTACGGCGTGGAAGCGGCCATGATCGGTATGATTTCCATCTTTGTTGAAAGCATCGTGATCGATAAGATGCTGGTGCTCGGAGGGGAAGAGACCAAGATGGTCTATATCATTTCTTCGAAGTGGGAGGAAATCAGCACGGCGATTCAGTATGAGATCCACCGCGGCGTGACCCTGATGAAGGCGGAGGGAGGTCATTCCCACGTGGACAGACCGGTTGTCTTATGCGCAATCCGTCAAAGACAATATGTCGCATTATCCAGAGTTGTGCGGAAAATTGATCCGGTTGCGTTTGTGGTAGTATCCAACGCAATGGAAGTAACCGGTGAGGGCTTCACTTTTACAAAGAATGAAGAGTAGTCTATAATGTAAAATAAAGGAAATATACCTATGATACTGGAATTAAACGATGTGAATAAGATTTATCCCAACGGGGTTAACGCCCTGCATGATGTCAATCTGGAGATTGAAGAGGGAGAATTTGTATATATTATCGGGGCTACCGGGTCCGGGAAGAGCACGCTGATCAAATTGATCGACGGCGAAGAAGTACCGACCAGCGGCACCGTCATTTCTGCCGGAGTCAATGTGGGGAAACTCCGTCATTCCAAAGTGCCTTTATACCGCCGCAATATCGGTGTCGTATTCCAGGACTTTAAGCTTCTCCCGCAGAAGACAACATTTGAGAATGTAGCTTTTGCGCTGGAAGTAATCAATATGTCGGATCTGGAGATCCGCAAACGCGTACGTCACGTACTGAATCTGGTCGGATTGGAAGACAAGGCGAAGGCATTCCCGAGAGAACTTTCGGGAGGTCAGCAGCAGCGTGTCGCTATTGCCAGAGCCATTGCGAACAAGCCGAAGATCCTGATTGCGGACGAACCGACCGGAAACTTGGACCCGGAAACCGCAAAAGGCATTATGGAACTGCTGAATCTGATCAACGAACAGGAAGGCTCGACCATTTTGATGGTTACCCATGACAAGTCCATCGTCGAACAGTTCCGTCACCGCACGATCCGTCTTGAGGATGGATATATTGTTGCGGACTTCCAGAAGGGAGGATATGACCATTATGTTCCGGGCGTTTAGAAGACACTGGAAGGAAGCGGTCAACGGAATCCGCCGTCACTGGGCGATGTCCATTTCGGCGTGTTTTGCGATTACCTTAACGCTGGCGTTAATGAGTATTCTCCTGTTGGTCATCCTGAATCTTTCGCAGATCACCATGGATCTGCAGGAAGAAGTCAAAGTATTCGTAAAGATTGACAATGTCGTGGAAGACTCCGCGATTCCGAGTATCCAGAATCAAATTCTCAGCATCGAAGGTGTCAGCGAAGTGGAATACTCTTCGAAAGACAACGAACTTGATAAATTGGAAGAAGAATTCGGCGAATCCGGACAAATGTTTGAAATTTACCGTGAAAACAATCCGTTAAGCCGGGCGTTTATCGTTTCGGTGGAACAGGGGTACAGTATTGCGGATATCTCTTCAAAAGTTGCGACAATTGAAGGCGTAACGGAGGCAAACTTCGGCGGTGCGACAACCGAACGTTACATCGAGGGACTGTCCCAGGTGCGTAACGGAGGCGCGATCGTCATTATCGCGTTAACCGCATTGGCGATTTTCCTGGTTGCGAATACGATCAAGATTACGATTTATGCGCGTGAAGAAGAGACGGCAATCATGCGTTTTGTCGGCGCAACTAACGGATATATCCGCGGTCCGTTCTTATTGGAAGGTATTTTCTTAGGAATCTTAGGCGCAATCATTCCGGTGATTTTGACGATTTTCGGATATGACGCCTTCTATAACATGATGGGCGGTAAATTGATTACCGGTATCCTGCAGCTTCTTCCTGTATTCCCGTTTGTGGGTTATCTGTCCGGCGGATTGGTCGCGATGGGAGTCATCGTCGGATTTATCGGAAGCTTGATTTCAGTGAACCGGAACCTGAGGTGGAAACGATGAAACGTCTTCTCAAAGCACTGTTGGCTTTGGCCGTCGTGTTTTCGTTTGCGCTTTGTCCGCAGCGTGAATTATACGCAGTGGATGACAGCGACTTTGAAGCGAATGAAGACTACTACGCGGAGCTTTGCGTAAAAGTCGGCCTGTCGGAAGAAGAAAAGACAACATGTAAGCTGTACTCGAACTATGTGTCCCGCAAGGTCAGTTCGGTGAAGGATTCCATTGAGGAAACCAAGAATGCGATCACTTCGATTGAGGGACGCCTCGAACAGATCGGCAATATTATCAGCCAGCTTCAGTCGCAGATTGATGAACTGAATGCGCAGATTGATATCATTGAGGAACAGATCATCGCAATCACGGACAACATTGAGTCTTTACAGATCGAAATTGAAGACCGCAACCGCCGCATCGACGAGTTAAACAACCAGATCATGGAACGCATGGTCAATATCCAGCCGTTTGTTTCATTGAACAAGTATATTGAATTCATTATGGGCGCCACGGACTTCACGGATCTTTTACGCCGCACAAGCGCCATCAATGAAATCATGGATTATGACACCAACCAGATTAAACTTCTGGAGGAAGAAAAAGAAAAACTGCGCAAGGATATGGAAGAACTCCAGCTGCAGAAAAATACTCTGAATGAAAAAGAAGAACTCTTGCAGTCCACGCTGAATACGGTGAAAGAAGCAAAGGATGAACAGGTACGTCTTTATGACCTGGCGAAAGCCGAACAGGATGCCTTACAGATCCAGCTGCGTGAACAGCAGCGTATTTCCGACGAGTTAGCCGATCAATTGGATGAAATCGCGAATTCCATCCAATACATCGCGCCATCCGGCGGACTGATTTATCCGGTAGGCGGACACTTCTGGATCTCCGGCGGATGTCCGACATATTATCCGGGAGGGACGACGGAACATAAGGGCGTCGACTTCGCGGCAGATATGGGAGCTCCGGTTGTCGCGGTCGCGAACGGCGTAATTGCCTTAACATCCGACGGATATGCCAACTGGGGGTATATCGGGAACTATGTAGGAACTCCTTCGGGAGGCGGAAATGCCATCCTGGAAATCTTCCAGATCAACGGGGAAACCTACGCGATTTACTACAACCACATGATGGCGGGACATTATGTCTCGGTCGGTGATGTTGTCACGCAGGGCCAGCAGTTGGGCCGTGTCGGAAGTTCCGGCAACGCGTCGGGTCCGCACACGCATATTGATATGTTCTATCTCGGAAACATCTCGGTGCAGCAGGCATTGAACGATCTTCGCTGGAGCATCTCCTTCGGCGCAGGTTGGGGAATCTCCGGAATGTGCGACCGCAAGGGCTATGCGCCGTGCCGGTTAAATCCGCAGGATGTATTCCACGTTTACTACGGATTCGAGTACTAAAATCAAACGCGCGGGTTTTCCGTGCGTTTTTATATAGGAAGGTGAAGACTATGAAGAAAACACGTGTTCTGTTGGTGTTTCTGTTGATATTTACGGCAGTGTTTTCTGCGGGTTGTTCCGGGAAAAAGGACGAAGGCTTCTTTTCAAAGAGCGCTTTGACTTCTGCGGAGGCGGAAGAAGCGAAAGAGTTTTTGACGGACAAGTGGAAGGGTCTTTCCGTTCAATGGAACACATATCTGAAAACAACCGGCAAGGAGTTAACGGAAAAGGATTTCCGTCCGGAAGAATCCTACAAAGCGTTTTGTCTGACAGGCAATTACGATGAACTGGGAGACCGGACGCTGACGGAGTCCCTGACCTATCCGGTGATCTATTATCTGAAAGTTTCACCGCGTTTATATCTGATTGCGCAAAGGAATGCGGACGAGGATACGCTTCACTATGTTTCCGCGCGTTTTCTGAGCGAGGAAGAAGAACGTCACGGTGTGCAGGCGGTGAAAAAGCTCATCGCGGAATCATTCGGCGGCAAGGAATATGAGTACCTGTATGTGGCTGTCCCGGATCCGGAACTGATTTATCTCAAGGACGCGGAAGGAAAAGGATGGATCATGTCTGTACACCGCTACAGCGATCATTACGGAGGAATCGAGAAATACCGTTTCTACCCGGAAGAAGAAGCGCTGAAAAGCATTACGGATTACATCAAAGGAAAGAAAGAAGAA
>CACYEP010000068.1 GCA_902773425.1 uncultured Erysipelotrichaceae bacterium
GGAGTTGGAAAGGTTTAAACTTCGCGCCTCAGGAACCATCGGGATACGCACCTGGCGGTCCAGGTGATCTTTCATGATTTCATACGGTATGCCGGTTGATTCCTTACCGAAGATCAGGAAAATGTCCCCGGGTTCTTTCGTATAATCGATTTCATCATGGGACTTGTGCCCGTATCTGGAGACATACACATAATCTCCCGGGTATTCCTTGCAGAAAGATTCCCAATTCCGGTGAGTATGCCATTCCAGATCATCGATATAATCCATTCCTGCACGTTTTAAGTGATGATCGTCCACATAGAAACCAAGCGGTTCAATCAGATGGAGGACGCATCCCGCCGCAACGCATGTACGCATGATATTCCCGGTGTTCGCGGGCTTTTCCGGTTCATAGAGAACAACGTGGATCATTGTTCCTCCGCATAATGATTCTTCTTAAAATACTCCAGGAACATGCGCACCGCTTTTCCGCGATGCGAGACGGCGTTCTTTTCATCCGGCGTGCATTCCGCACTGTTTTTCCCGTATTCCGGGATATAGAAAATCGGATCGTAACCGAATCCGTTTTCACCGCGGGATTCTTCCGCGATGCTTCCGCGCATAACGCCTTCAAATACCTCTGTAGGCTTTCCAGGGCAAGCGAAAGCAATGGCGCAATGGAATTCTGCACCGCGGTTTGTTTCGCCCTTCAGGCGCTCTAAAATGACCTGATTCTTGTAGGTATACGGTGTATCATGCCCCAGGTAACGCGCGCTGTGAATGCCCGGTTCCCCGCCGAATGCATCAATGCAGAGTCCCGAATCATCCGCCACGGCCGGAACATGATATTTTTTCGCTCCGTGTTCTGCCTTGATGGCAGCATTCTCAGCGAATGTCTGTCCGTTTTCCGGCACATCTTCGTCATCATGAAGGTCCCTCAGGGATACAACTTCGTATCCCAGAGGTTCCAGCATCTCTTTAAACTCACGCACTTTATTGGCGTTTGAAGTAACGATCAAAATCTTCTTCATGACTAGTCCAGCTTCGCGAGTTCCTTGTTATCGATTTCTTTATGCATTGCCGCAAAGAATTCATCCTGTCCCAGCGTTAAGGATTCTCTTTGTCCGTGACGGCGGATCGTAACGGTCTTGTTCTCAATTTCGGAATCACCGATAACCACCTGTACGGTAACTTTCTTGATTTGCGCCTCACGCACACGGTAACCGAGCTTTTCATTGCGGTTATCCAGCTTGACGCGGAAACCTTCCTTCTTCATCTTCTCAGTCAGCTCCTTCGCGTAATCACTGTGAACCAGCGGATTGACCGGAATCACCGTAAACTGCTGCGGAGATAACCATAACGGAAGGTCTCCCTTGGTTTCTTCCAGCAGGAACGCTACGAAGCGGTCTAACGATCCAAGGATGGCGCGGTGAATTACGACCGGTGTTAAATGTTCGTCGTTTTCATTGACGTATTCCAATTCGAATCTTCTCGGTAATAAGAAGTCTAACTGAATCGTGGATAACGCGACTTCATTTCCGATAGCCGGCTGTACAAGAACATCCAGCTTCGGTCCGTAGAATGCCGCTTCCCCGATTGCTTCAAAGTATTCAATATCAAGATCGTTCAGCACGTTGCGCAATGCCGCTTCCGCGTTATTCCACATTTCGTCATCCTGGAAATACTTTTCGGTATCTGCCGGATCACGCAGCGATAACCGGCACTTGTAATCCTTGATTCCGAAGTCCTTATAGACTTCCATGATTAAATCCAGAACTCCCTTGAATTCACTCTCGATCTGAGCAGGTGTGCAGAAAATGTGCGAGTCATTCTGGGTAAAGCATCTTGCGCGTTCGATTCCCTTGATTGCACCCTGTGCCTCATAACGGAAGTCATTCGCGATTTCCGCGATACGGATCGGCAGTTCTCTGTAGGAATGACGGCTGGATCCGTAAATAACCATATGATGCGGGCAGTTCATCGGACGCAAGACATATGCGTCATCTTCCTTGCCTTCATCAATGGACTTGATGATCTGTTCCATCGAGAAGCCTTTGTTCGCTTCTGTCATCTTGACCATCGGAGCGAACATATCATCCTTGTAGTGATCCCAATGTCCGGAAGTCTTATATAATTTGACGGAACCGACATCCGGTGTGTGAACATGAAGATAACCGTGTTCAATTTCCTTATCGGTAATATAGTTCTGTAAGGTTCTCCAGATCGTATATCCGTTCGGAAGCCACATCGGGAGTCCTTTTCCGACCAAATCGCTCAGCATGAAGATTTCCATGTCCTTACCGATCTTACGGTGATCGCGGAGCTTCGCTTCTTCCAGATACTTCAGATAATTATCCAGGTCTTCCTGCGTGCGGAAGCAAATACCGTATACGCGCTGAAGCATTTTGTTGTTCGCATCGCCTTTCCAATACGCTCCGGATGCCTTGATCAGCTTGAAATACTTCAATTCTTTGACGGTTGCTACATGAGGTCCGCGGCAAAGATCCGTGAAGTCTCCCTGGGTATAACAGGAAATGACTTCATCTTCCGGCATATTATTGATCAAATCAATCTTGTACGGATCATCATGGAACTTCTCCAGCGCTTCCTCACGGGAGATTTCCTGACGTACGATCCGTTTGCCGTCTTTCGCAATCTTCTTCATTTCTTTTTCAATTTTCGGGAAGTCTGTTTCATTAATCGTATCCCCTTCAAGGTCCATATCATAATAGAACCCGTCGGTAATAACCGGTCCGACCCAGAATTTCGCCTTCGGGTAGAGATGCTTGACAGCCTGTGCCAGTAAATGTGCGCATGAATGGTTCAATACATGCAGATCCTGATCTTCTTTAATGTTAATCATAGTGTTTTCCTTTCCGGGCAAATAAAAAACGCCCTGTATTGTAAAAGGACGCCAATCGACGCGGTACCACCTTTTTTCGTATGCAACATACGCGCTTCATTTCCGTTAACGCCGGATACGTGGAAGTTCGCTTCCAAGCTCCCAGGCGGTAATTTCCGGTTTCATCTGTCTTCTCGCACCGACCGAAGACTCTCTGAAGAATCCGCCGCAAATCATGTCCTGTTCATTGCCTAAACAAAATTTACTCAATCCCTTTACGAAAGTCAAGAACAACTATCTATCCGGCCGAAAGAAAACCACCCGCACAATACGGGCGGCGCCGGTTGCCGGGTTCAGTATGCAAAAAAATAGCTTTACTCAATACGCAAAGCTATTTAAACACAAATTCTTAGATGTTACGGCTGTTTGCCGATGTATGCGAGGATGCCTCCGTCAACATACAGGATATGTCCGTTGACAAAGTTCGACGCATCGGATGCCAGGAATACTGCCGGTCCGATCAGATCATCGGTATCACCCCAGCGTTCCGCCGGAGTCTTTGCGATGATGAACTGATCAAACGGATGACGCGAGCCGTCTGCCTGACGTTCTCTTAGCGGAGCAGTCTGTTTGGTAGCGATATAGCCCGGTCCGATACCGTTGCACTGGATATTCGCATGACCGAATTCCGAGCAGATGTTTCTGGTCAGCATCTTCAATCCGCCCTTGGCAGCCGCATATGCCGAAACAGTTTCCCTTCCGAGTTCGGACATCATCGAACAAATGTTGATGATCTTGCCGTGACCCTTTTCGATCATGCCCGGCAAAACTGCCTTTGCACAGATAAACGGTGCGTTTAAGTCAATGTCAACAACCTGACGGAATTCTTCGGTGCTCATTTCCAGCATCGGAATACGCTTGATAATGCCTGCATTGTTGATCAGGATATCGATTACGCCCAGTTCTTCATTGATTTTCTTCACCAATTCGGCAACTGCATTCTCATCGGTAACGTCACAAACATATCC
>CACYEP010000069.1 GCA_902773425.1 uncultured Erysipelotrichaceae bacterium
CGAAAATACCCTTGATAATTAAGGACGAAAGAATCGGATTTACATTTCCTTTTTCCAGCAATCCTTCAACGATCACTCCCAGGGAATCAATGCCGGTTTCCAAAAGTCCCTGTAACCATGCCCCGATCACAAAGAATGTCAGCCAGAATACCAAGCCCATAATGGCAATGAAGGACGGAATGGCCGTAAACTTTCCGGTTAAGATGCGGTCGATCTTCTCCGAGCGGATTCTTTCCACGCTGTCGGAAGGATGCACAACCGTTTCATCGCATAGCTTCCCGATAAAGGAATACCGCATGTCCGCAATGGCTGCCGCCCTGTCCAAACCGCGTTCTTCTTCCATCTGGACAATGATATGTTCCAGCATCTCTTTTTCATTATCCTCAAGGTTCAGCGCGTTTAGAACACGCGGATCCCCTTCAACGATCTTAGTCGCCGCAAAACGCAGAGGAATGCCCGCCTTTGCTGCGTGGTCTTCAATCAGATGCATAATCCCGTGCAGGCATCTGTGCACTGCCCCGTTATGGTCTTCCTTGTCGCAGAAATCACTGCGCGAAGGTTTTTCCTGATACTTCGCCACATGAAGCGCATGGTCAACCAACTCGTCGATTCCTTCGTTTTTCGCCGCCGAAATCGGCACGACCGGAATCCCCAGCAGCTCTTCCATTTCGTTGATACGGATGGAGCCACCGTTATTGCGGACTTCGTCCATCATGTTTAATGCCAGTACCATCGGCACATCCAATTCGATCAGCTGCATCGTCAGATACAGGTTTCTTTCGATATTGGTCGCATCCGCGATATTAATGATTGCGTGCGGATGTTCGTTAATGATGAATTCCCGGGAAATCACTTCTTCCGCACTGTACGGCGATAACGAATAGATTCCCGGAAGATCGGTCACTTCCGTATCCGGATGATTTCGGATCTGCCCGCTCTTGCGGTCTACAGTCACTCCGGGGAAATTCCCTACGTGCTGATTTGAACCGGTCAATTGATTGAACAGAGTCGTCTTGCCGGAGTTCTGGTTTCCTGCCAGCGCAAACGATAAAACAGTTCCCTCCGGAAGCGGATGTTCATTCTTGCGGTCATGATACTTTCCGCCTTCGCCCAAACCCGGATGCACGGGTTCTTTATTATGTTTGGACAGTGACCTGCCGAAATCATCGTCTTCGGTCTCTTCGACTTCGATTTTCGATGCCTCTTCCAAACGCAGCGTCAGTTCGTATCCGTGAATCTTGCATTCAATCGGATCTCCCAGCGGCGCATACTTTACGACTTTAATCTTTGCGGAAGGAATGACGCCCATATCCAGGAAATGCTGGTGCAGCGCCCCTTCTCCTCCGACCGACTTGATAATGCCGGATTTTCCAATACCCAGTTTACTTAGTTTCATTTGATCCACCCAACCAATATCATACTCAATCTTCTTCTGATGCACAAACAGGATTGCTGAGAAGTTTTTCCTTCAAGCACAAAAAAAGAACAGCCGGAGCTGTTCTTCTTTACGTCATCCAAGACTATTTTAAGATTTCCGTAACGTTGCCGGCACCTACGGTTCTGCCACCTTCACGGATGGAGAACTTGGTTCCGTTTTCAACTGCGATCGGGTGAATCAGTTCGACAGTCATATCGATGTGGTCGCCCGGCATAACCATCTTAACATCTTCCGGTAATGTGATAACGCCGGTGATGTCAGTGGTACGGAAGTAGAACTGCGGACGATAGTTCGAAACGAACGGTGTATGACGTCCACCTTCTTCTTTGGTTAATACGTAAACGTGAGCCGTGAACTTGGTATGCGGATGAACGGAACCCGGTTTAGCTAAAACCTGACCACGTTCGATTTCATCACGGGAAACACCACGGAGTAATGCACCGATGTTGTCGCCTGCTTCCGCATAATCAAGGACCTTACGGAACATTTCCATCGAGGTAACAACCGTCTTACGAGTCGGACGGATACCAACGATTTCAACTTCTTCGTTCGGTTTTAAGACACCGCGTTCAACACGGCCTGTTGCAACGGTACCACGACCGGAGATCGTCATAACGTCTTCAACTGCCATTAAGAACGGCTTGTCAGTTTCATGAGCCGGATCCGGGATCCAGGTATCAACTGCGTCTAACAGTTCCTGAATGGACGGAACCCACTTCGGATCATCCTGGCCTGCTAATAAAGCGGAACCCTTGATAATCGGAGTGTTTTCACCGTCGAAGCCATATTCGTTTAAGCATTCGCGAACGGATTCTTCAACGAGGAATAACATTTCTTCATCATCAACCTGATCGCACTTGTTCAGGTAAACAACGATCTTTTCGATACCAACCTGACGAGCAAGTAATAAGTGCTCATGAGTCTGCGGCATCGGTCCGTCAGTTGCAGCAACAACCAGGATAGCACCATCCATCTGTGCAGCACCGGTGATCATGTTCTTGATGTAGTCAGCGTGACCGGGGCAGTCTACGTGTGCGTAGTGACGCTTATCGGTTTCGTATTCTACGTGTGCGGTATTGATTGTGATACCACGAGCCTTTTCTTCCGGAGCACCGTCGATCTGGTCATAAGCCATTTCAGCAGCGTTGCCCTTCTTTGCCAGGTACTTCGTGATAGCCGCAGTCAAAGTGGTTTTACCATGGTCTACGTGACCGATGGTACCAACGTTTACGTGTGTCTTAGCACGGTTAAACTTCTGTTTTGCCATTTGTTCTTTCTCCTTTTTTTTGTCTTGCAATCTCGCAAAATCATTTTAATCTAAACGATTTGCGAATGCAACAGGGATTTATTTCCCTGAAGCATTCTTTTCGATAATCTTTTCTGCAACGCTCGCCGGTACTTTGGAGTAGTGGCTGAATTGCATCATGTAACTGCCGCGTCCCTGTGTAAACGAACGCAGGTCGGTCGCATATCCGAACATCGAGGATAACGGCACATTTGCACGTACAACGATTGCGTTTCCGCGTTCAACCTGATCGTTGATCTGTCCTCTTCTTCCGGAAATATCGCCCATAACAGCACCGAGGTATTCCTGCGGAGCGGTTACGGAAACGTCCATAATCGGTTCCAGGATAACCGGCTTGCACTTCTTCGCAGCTTCCTTTAACGCAAGGGATGCAGCGATCTTATAAGCGTTTTCACTGGAGTCGACATCATGGTACGATCCGTCAAACAGGGTTGCTTTGATATCGATTACCGGATAGCCGGCGATCAAGCCGTTTTCCAAAGCATTTCTCAAACCTTCTTCCGTCGGTTTGATATATTCCTTCGGTACGGTTCCGCCGACAACCGCATTCACGAATTCGAAGCCTTTGCCTTCTTCGTTCGGTTCAAACTTGATCCAAACGTGGCCGTACTGACCGTGACCGCCCGACTGACGTACGAACTTACCTTCGCAATCCGCCGTGGCGGTAATTGTTTCACGGTACGCAACCGCCGGAGCGCCGGTGTTGCATTCGACCTTGAATTCATCGCGGAGTCTTGTAACAAGAACATCCAGATGTAATTCGCCCATACCCGCAATAATCGTCTGTCCGGTGTCTTTGTTGGTATAGGTACGGAAAGTCGGGTCTTCTTCCGCCAGCTTCGCTAATGCTAAAGCCATGCGGTCCTGATCGTGTTTAGACTTCGGTTCGAGCGAAAGTTCGATAACCGGTTCCGGGAATACCATCTGTTCAAGAATGATCGGATGATCTTCATCGCATAAGGTATCACCGGTGGTGGTGAACTTCAAGCCGATTGCGCCCGCGATATCGCCGCAATATACTTCATCGATATCCTTGCGGTGATTTGCGTGCATCTGCAGAAGACGTCCGAAACGTTCTTTCTTGTCCTTGTTGGAATTCAGAACGTAGGTTCCGGTCTTCGCAATTCCGGAGTAAACACGGAAATAAGTAAGTTTACCTACAAACGGGTCTGCGGCAACTTTGAATGCCAAAGCAGCTAACGGCGCCTTGTCATCCGCTGCGCGTTCTTCTTCCTCACCGTCCATGTTGACGCCCTTGACAGCCGGTACGTCCAGCGGGCTCGGAAGATAATCTACGACTGCGTCCAGAACTTCACGGACGCCCTTGTTCTTGTAGGCTGCGCCGCATAATACCGGGAAGAATTCACCGGTTAATACGGCTTTGCGGATTGCTTCCTTGAGCTGGTCTTCGGTCGGTTCTTCACCGTCGAGGACCATCATCATTAAGTCATCGTCGAAATCGGCTAAGGTTTCGATTAACTTATTACGGTATTCCTGAGCTTTTTCGACCATATCAGCCGGCATCGGAATCTCGGTATCTTCCTTATTCGGATCCGAGTTGAATTCGATCGCCTTCATGGTGACTAAGTCAATCAAGCCGGTAAAATAGTTTTCAACGCCGATCGGCAGCTGAATCGCAGCGTTTTTCGCCGCTAACCGATCCCAAATCGTCTGTAACGACATATAGAAATCGGCTCCGGTTGCATCCATCTTGTTGCAGAATACGATACGCGGAACATGGTACGCAGATGCCTGTCTCCAGACAGTTTCCGTCTGCGGTTCAACGCCCGCCTTCGCATCCAGAACCGTTACCGCGCCGTCCAATACACGCAAAGACCGTTCAACTTCCACCGTGAAGTCTACGTGACCGGGAGTATCAATGATATTGATACGCATTCTGTGGTCATTTTCTTCAGGGGTTCCGTGGTATTTGCTGTTTGACCAGTACGCAGTTGTTGCTGCGGAAGTGATCGTGATACCGCGATCCTTTTCCTGCTGCATCCAGTCCATCGTAGACTCGCCGTCATGAGTCTCACCGATTTTATAGTTTACACCGGTATAGAACAGAATTCGTTCCGTCGTAGTGGTCTTACCCGCATCGATATGCGCCATGATACCGATATTACGGGTTTTTTCGAGTGATACATCACGTGGCATAAAGCGTAGCTCTCCTTCCTACCAGCGGTAGTGAGCAAAAGCCTTGTTCGCTTCCGCCATCTTGTGGGTATCTTCCTTCTTCTTGACGGAGCTTCCCACACCGTTCGATGCGTCGATGATTTCATTCGCGAGACGCTGTTCCATGGTTCTTTCCGATCTTAAACGGGAATAGTTCACTAACCAGCGTAAGCCTAATGTCAGTCTTCTTTCCTGAGATACTTCAACCGGGACCTGGTAGTTCGCACCACCGACTCTTCTCAGTTTTAATTCCAGCACCGGCATAACATTGTCCAGTGCCTTCTCGAATACCTCCATCGCATCCTTACCGGTCTTTTCCGCAACGATATCGAATGCGTTATAAAGAATATTCTGTGCAGTTTCCTTTTTGCCGTCGATCATGATCTTGTTGATCAGACGGGTAACAAGCTTAGAGTTATAAATCGGATCCTGCAGTACATCGCGCTTAGCGACATGTCCTTTTCTTGGCATGTATACTTCCTCCTTTCGTGATCAACGATTAATCATTATTCTTTGGTTTCTTTGTGCCGTAACGGGAACGGGCACGGTTACGTTTGTCAACTCCTGCGCAGTCTAAGGTTCCGCGGATGATGTGATAACGTACACCCGGTAAATCCTTAACACGGCCGCCGCGGATCAGAACAACACTGTGTTCCTGTAAGTTATGTCCGATACCCGGGATGTAAGCCGTAACTTCCATGCCGTTGGATAAACGTACACGGGCATACTTACGTAATGCAGAGTTCGGCTTCTTCGGGGTCATCGTACCTACACGTGTGCAGACACCGCGTTTCTGCGGAGCGGACACTGTCGTCGGACGGCGCTTCAGAGAGTTGTAACCTCTATTTAAAGCCGGAGCTTTTGTCTTCCAGACTTTATTTTCACGTCCTTTGCGTACTAATTGGTTGATGGTTGCCATCGATGGTTCCTCCTTTCCCCTTCAAACACACAGTTCCGAGTGTGTCTTTCGCCTTAGGAAGTTTCGGTTCCCTTGACCGGGAACCGTCATTTTCCGCAAGCCCTGTTATTATATGACACACCTGGAATTGTTGTCAACAATCTTTTGAACAAACTTGATAAACTTCTTTTATCAAGCGATTTATTGTATCTCAGTGCAAAGGGAAACGCAACCCCGAAATCTTCCGCTTGCTTAAAGGATATATGCAACAAGCCAAACAACGCCCAATGCGGCTGCTTCAACGGCAGTAAGAATCTTTTGAAATGACAGTGAGTCCGGATCTGTCATTACCGGAATCATTACAAGTGCAAACACGATACCAAGCCAGGGAGTTGATACTATCAGAAGCACTAAAAAAACAATTCCGGCGATTTTCCAGATTACATCTCTCGTCCTTTCTCTCATGCGCCTTTCCTTTTCTGTTTTTTTCATTGCAGATTCCAACGAGGTTAACTTACGGCTGATCTGCTGAACCTGCCCGGTCTTATCCGCCGTGTTTGAATCATCCGCTGTCTTACCTGTTTCCGGAAAAAAATCAGAAACAGGTATGCGAAGCGCTTTCGACAACAATACTATCTCCGTGTAACCCGGTTCACTTCTTCCGTTTTCAAACGCTGAAATTTTATCTCTGCTCACGAAAATTGCTTCTGCCAGCTGTTCTTGTGTTAAGCCTGCGTTCATTCTGGCCTGCCGGATTATGCCTTTGAGTTCTGCATGTGTTTTTTCCATGTGCTCCGTCCTCCCCTGACCTACAGTATATTCTTCTGAACAAGAAAAAATGCGGCTTATTTCCGGCAAAAACCGGTAGTTTTGCTGAAATATCACCGCATCCTTGTGTTTTTGAGATTTATTCTTCTTTATCTGACGGCTTCGTAAAATGCTCAATCGTCTCTTTAGCTTTCTCTGTAACCTTGCCTGCCATCGCTTTGGCCTTGTCGGTCATTTCCGCAACATCGACTTTATCCAGCTGATGTTTTACCGCCTCGCTCATCTTTCCGGCAGTCTCTTTCGCTTTCGCCGTCATTTCGTGGGCCTTTTCGGCAACTTCCTCCATGTCGACTTTTTCGGCCTGCTGTTTGATTACTCCGGTCACCTTTCCGGCAACACCCTTCGCAATCTCCATGCCCTGACCGAGCACTTCTTTGGATCTTTCCACAATCCCCTTTGCCGGGAACGTATCATCATCCAGCATCAGTACACCCATACCCAACAGTCCCGGGCCGGTATGGATTGCCATCGTCGGAGTGATTTGTTTTTCCGGCATGAATTCCACATCCGGAATCCGTTCGCGGACCATCGCCTTGGCTTTATC
>CACYEP010000070.1 GCA_902773425.1 uncultured Erysipelotrichaceae bacterium
CGGGAACGGTCCAGCAAAATCGCAGCGGTCAATAGAATCGCCATCAGAAGCTTCAGATAGTTGCTGGGAAGCTTCAATAAGAGTGCTGCCTGCAGGCAAACCTTATAGATCAAGGCGCCGAGAAGGGCAGATGTCGTGTTTTTCAGTTTTGTGCGGCCGAATAACGTGGAGCCGAGAATCACCGAAGCCAATGCCAGTACGACGATTCCTTTTCCCATGTTGATGTCCGCGTTTTCAGAGACCTGTGCCAGGATTCCTCCGGACAGGGAAGCAAATGCGTTTCCGATTGCCAAACCCAGGATGCGGATTTTCCCTGAATCCACGCCGAGTCCCGTCACAAACGAGTCGTTATCACCTTCCGCCCGCAGAAGCAATCCCAGTTTTGTCCGGAGAAACCAATCGGTCAGAAGCTTCACGCAAAGAACGATGAAGGCGATAATAAACAGTTTTCTGGAGAACAGAATGCGCTCCGGAAGAACAGATCCCGGCAATACTGAGAAGACTGTCGGCATGCCGAAGAACTGTTTGATCGCCGTGCCTCCGGTAATGATCAGGTTTACCGACCATAACGCCGTCATGACAAGAATTCCGGAAAGAAGGTCACTGATTTTAAGACGCACATGGAGAATTCCGGTAATCGATCCGGCAGCTGCGCCGGTCAGTACCGTTACCAACAGCGCAATCCAAGGATGGACGCCTCCCGCAATGAAGGAAGCGGTAAGGCATGCGCCCAAGGGGAAAGTTCCTTCGACAGACAAGTCCGGAAAGTCCAGGATTTTATAGGTGATAAAGACGCCCATGGCGAGAATGCCGTAAATCAGGCCTTCACGCAGAACGGTCTCCAAGATGCTGAGATTCATAGGCTAGTTTCCTTTGTCGGTATCCTGTGCGTTTTTATAAGACTCGGGGAGAGTAATGTTATATTTCGCAAGATTGGAAGAACTGTAGCACGGAAAGGAATCCTTCACAACAGTGACCGGATAGTTCTTCACATCTTTTCCGTTTAAAACTTCGGCTGCCATTTCGCCGGTGGATACACCTAATGCCACGTAATCCAAAGATTCCGAAGCTACGCATCCGTATTCCGCAACCTGCTGGATTTCACTTCCGTAACAGGGAATACCCAAAGGTTCGGTCTGGGCGGTGACAACACTGAAGTTGTTGACGACGTTGTTGTCGGTGAGATTGTTGATGCAGTCAACTCCTTCGGCAAGAAGGGCGGTGATTCCCGCGGCGACTTCGGTTGCGTCGGTAATTCCTTTCGAAACGATTTCAAATCCGTAGTTTCCGGCGCGTTTTTCATATTCCGCAAGCTGGGTAATGGAGTTTGCTTCGGAAGTGGTATAGAGAATACCGATGCGCTTGGCATCCGGCTGGAAGGCTCGGATCATTGCCAACTGCGCATCATAGTTCAGATTGTCCATTGTGCCGGTTGCGCCGGTATCCGGATTCTCCAGCGATTTCGCAAGACCTGCGCCAACCGGATCGGAGACGGCGGAGAAAACAACCGGAATTCCTGCGTCTTTGGCAGCTGCGTAAGAAGGCATCGCGGAAGGTGTCGCAATCGCGATGATGATGTCAAAATTGTTGGAGACGAAGTTTTCCGCGGCCAGGCGGTTGGTCTCGGAATCTCCCATGCCGTTGACAAACTCGATGACGGCGGAATCTTTTGTGAATCCTTTATCCGCCAATCCCTTTATGATGCCGTTGTAGCAGTCATCCAGGGAAGCGTGCGGGGCGAACTGGAGAATGCCGATTTTCTTTTTGGCTTCGCCGGAATCTTTCCCGGAACAAGCCGCAAGGCCGAATACCATCAGAATACTAATCAGGGTAATCCATACTTTTTTCATAACTCGTTTTCCTTTCCGTTTTGCGGGAGGGATAAAATAAAATCCCGTCCCCAAAGACTTTTCTTACAGGGACAGGATGAATTTTCCTGCGGTGCCACCTTGCTTGACACGAAATGTGCCCACTCTGCGCACAGATATGCGCTCCTCTTGGATAACGGGCGGGAAACCCCGTCGGCTGCTACTCATTTCTTTTCGCGCCGCCCTCCAAAGTCCATTCACCGGTGCGCTTATGACCGTACTTCCACCATGCGTACAGCTCTCTGGCATAAACCCGGTCCGGCTACTTCTCTTTGTCACAGGTTTTTGTATGAAATCATTGTAAATCATAATGAAAAACTGTCAATAAGTTCAGAAAGAATTTTCATTTGTGGCAATTCTTGTGTTCATTCTTTCGGTGTTATAAAATATTTTCGTTAGTTATGTGTTCGTATTATACCGTCAGGAAAGGGGAACCGGATGTCTTCTTATCTCGTACGTAATTGCGATATAGCCAATTTTGACACGATGGCGGTCAGCCGGAAGGATATTCTGGTATCCGGAGACCGCATTTTAAGAATTAGCGAACACATCCTGCCGGAAGAATTCCAAGACGCAACCGTTATTGATGCGAAAGGAAAATTAGTTATGCCGTCGTTTGCGGATATGCACACGCATATGCTGCAGACATTCCTTAAAGGACCGATGGATGACTATCCGATCACGCAATGGCTGGTGCGTCTTTTTACAATCGCCGATTATATGGATGAGGAAGCCGCGTACTACTCTGCGCTTTTGGGCTGCCTTTCATCTTTGCGCTTCGGCACCACGACAATCAATGAAATGGGAGACTGGATGCACTTTGAACCTCTGCTGAAGGCGTTCGAGGATTCCGGGATCCGTGCTGTAATCGGAATTAATACGACCGACATTGCAGAGAATGAGGCGACGCCGCTTCTCACCGTAGAAGAAGCTTTGCGGAGAAATGAATATGTTTACGAGCATGCGCACGGGAAAAACGGCGGGCTGATTCACGCGTCGTGCGCGCCGGC
>CACYEP010000071.1 GCA_902773425.1 uncultured Erysipelotrichaceae bacterium
ATCTTCGGATGCCCGGGATTCTTTTTTTATTTCTTGACTAATTCGTGCAGATGCCGCATCTGCCGGGGATCAAACTTCAGGAATCTGCGGTCGTAAGCACGACTCCCGGGTAAGCATGGCTCCTTCTTACGGCGGTCTTGCTGCCGTATTTTATGAAGTCGTTTCAATACGCATGGATCTTATCGATCCGTTAATAAGACAGGGTATCCACGAAATACTCGTATACCTCGTCATCTTCGTCTAATGATCGGATGCGCTCCATGAACCCATCTTTTCTTTTCTCGGGATCAAGCTTCAACAAGTCCTCGATGTCTTTCTTGGACTTTTCATATTCTTTGATGATCTCTTTCTTCTCCATGATAAGGACCTTTTCTTTCTGAATCCGTTGTATATAAGAAAGGAATTCTTTACGCTGACCGAATGGATAAATCAGAGAGGAAAAAGGACAGGAATGACCTGAAAACGGACAGCTTTGTCCGTCAAATGGGACAAAAATGCGGGTTTTTGCGGCAAATCCGGGACATTATTTCCCGGGAAATAATTGAATTCAGCAGCCTGCAGAATGATCGTTTTGCGGACAATGTGCCGTTTTCACCTTGCGTTTTCAAAAAAAGAGACCTTCCGGTCTCTATTTGACAGTGTATTCTTTCATGAACGTAAAGACGTCTTTTTCGGACGGTATGCCGGACCTTCCGCCGGACCGCGTGCACTTCAGCGCAGATGCGGCGCTCGCGAACCTTATGCAGTCTTCCGCTGTTTCGCCTTTCGCATAACGGTGCAGGAATGCCCCATGGAATACATCTCCGGCTCCGGTCGTATCCCGGACATTCACCTTGTATGCCGGGAAGCTTCGCAGCGCGTTGTTTTCGAAAAGCACGCATCCTTTATCCCCCAGGGTGGTGATGACGGTCTTCGGACCGAATGAGGCGAAATACTTCAGGTCTTCCAGCAGATCTCCCAAACCGGCTGTACGTTCCGGAAATGCTTCGTTGGTAATCAGGATATCCGTCAGTTTCCATAGTTCTTCGTAGGCTTTGGGATCTTCGTGCACCGAACACGCGTCGACGGATACAATGCCGCCGGCTTCTTTCATGATCCGGGCAGCGTTTAAGGAGTTTTCAAAGTTCACGGTATCTGTGTGAAGGATTTTTGCGTTACGGATCATATCGCGGTGCACAAAGTCAAACGCGATGGGCGGAAACACATCACGGTAAGGCATAATGGTCCGTGAACCGTTTTGAATATTTACGAGGATATAGGAGACCGGACTGTGTTTTTGTTCGATGAAACGGATGCCGGATACATCGATTCCTTCCTTTTTAAGGCCATCGATGATGTGATCGCCGACTTCATCATATCCGACGTGGGTGATGACGGCGGTTTTTGAACCCAAATGAGCCGCGGCGAATACCGATGTGCCGACGACTCCGCCCCCTTCTTCCTTAACGGAAAGAATGTGCGCAGATTTATCCTCCTCCGGGTACTTCTCAACCGTATATAAATAATCAATGACAGTGTCCCCGACACCGATGATGTCATATTTCATACGCAGGACCTCCTAATTTGAGTATAATACATTTACAGATGAAGGAGGAATGAAATGCCGGTCTTTCGATTAGCTCCGGCCTGTAAAGATTATTTATGGGGCGGAAACAAAATCCGTGACAAATATCATGTCGTATCGGATATGGATCCGTTGGCGGAAGCGTGGGTTTTCAGCACGAATGAAAACGGATCATCGGTTATTGCGTCCGGAAAGTATGCGGGAATGAGCCTGCGTGAATACTTCCGGAGTGTTTCAAATGCCCGTGACAAAGATCTGCCGGTATTGATCAAGTTCCTCGATGCGAAAAAATCTCTGTCTGTCCAGGTGCACCCGGATGACATTACAGCAAAGTTACTCGGTGAATCTTCGGGTAAAACTGAGTTCATCTATATCCTGGAGGCAGATCCGGGGTCCGAATTGATCTACGGACTGGAAAAGGAAATCACCCGTGAAGAATGGGAACGGCACATCCGTGAAGGCACGGTAATGGATGCGGTGCACCATGAACCGGTGAAAAAGGGAGACGGATATTTCGTGCCTGCGGGAGTGGTCCACGGATACGGAGCGGGGATCCTGGCACTTGAAATCCAGCAAAATTCCGATGTAACCTACCGGATCTATGATTACGGAAGACTCGGAAAAGACGGAAAACCGAGAAAACTTCATCTGAAGGAAGCGTCCGCGGCTGCGCATTTAGGACCGGTGAGGGATGAATTCGGATTTGACGGACATTTGGTTTCTTGCCCGTACTTTACGACCGACCGCTATACAGATTCGTTTGAAGGGTCTTCGGATATAAGCTATGTGTCCCTGATTGTAACAGAGGGAACATTCGAAATCCAAAACGGAGAGGATGTGCTGACGGGAAATCCCGGAGATTCCTTCTATATTCCGGAAGGAAGCGGAACGTACTGCGTAAAAGGTTCCGGAGAAATCTTTAAAACCGTTAAATAGTCAAAAAGGACAGGTTTGACCTAAAAAGGGACAGATCTGTCCTTTATTTTTTCAAGCGATGTAAAGTCAAAATAGCAAATGTAAAGTCAAAATGGCAGGATGTCCGGAAAAACAGTCATTCTGCAGGGTAAAACGATCACGCTGCACGCAAAACGATCAAGATGTTCAATCAAACGATCATTCTGCAGGGCGGAAAATCCGATTATTTCCCGGGAAATATTGTCCCTGAAATGACCAAAAACCTGATTTTTTGTCCCTGCAGAGGGACAAAACTGTCCTTTTTCGGGTCATTTCTGTCCTATTCTTTCTTCTTGATGCCTTTACGGAACTCAGAGGGTGAAACACCGGTTGCCTTCTTGAATGTCTGGAAGAAATTGTTGCGGGTTCCGAATCCGAGCTCTTCGTAGATTTCATTAATGGATAATCCGGAATCCAGAAGCAGCAGTTTCGCACGTTCAATTTTTGCGTTCCTTATATATTCACTGACGGATAATCCGGTTTCTTCTTTGAAACGGCGTGAGAAATAGTAATCGGTATATCCTGCGTTTCTGGCCAGGTCGGAAATCGTAATGGGTTCGTCGATATGGATGGAAATATAGTCGCATGCGGCTTTGACCGGGCGGGATATTCCGTCTTTTTTGCGCTGAATCCGGTTGCGCTGGGTGTAATCCTCCAGCATCTCTTGGGACAGACGTGCGGCTTCTGCGACACTCTGGCATTTTTCCAGCCTGTTTGCGTAGTAATCGTTCAGGTTGTAGGAAATGGCCGGGTCGAGGCCGCCTTCGATACTGGCTCTGGATACCAGTGTCAGCAGCACCAGGAGATTGTTTTTGGCGTTGCGGACCGTGTTTCCTTTTTCAACGCGCATGCCGCTGGAGAGTCTTAACATCTTTTGCAGTCCTTTGGCATAATCCGGATTTCCTTCCTTGATCAGTTTCAGGAAACTTTGTTCGCCTTCATAGATGCCGCGGTGTTCGGAGGTGATCCGGTCCAGGGTTTCTTTGGGGTCGCGCTCCGAGGTGGAACGGAATTCGATTTCGTTTACGGAAATGTGCTCATTATTAATAAGGTAATGAAGAGTCACGGCATATTGCAGAAGGTTCGCGGAAGAAATGATCGGGGTGGCTTTGATTTCATCCAGAGTATAGCGCTGATCGGTAAACGGAAGGCCCGTGGTCTGCAGAAGCTCATTGAAACTTGTCAGGGAATCCGCGCCGGTGAAGGCCGGGCCCAGAACATATACTCTTTCCGGGATCTGTTTATACGCATACGCAATAATAAAGATTAAGCCGAGCCTGTTTTCGACAAACAGCGGTTTGTGGGTGCCTGCGTGTGTATTATCACGTAAAAGGTCTTTTATTTTCATTTCAGAGAGAAGGTCGCCTCCGAACTGAATCTTCGAATAATCGGATTGGATCAGTTCCAGATCTTCGGTATACTCCCAAAGATGAATCGGGTGTGAACAGTGTAAAATATCAAGATATAAAGCCAATTTTTCATCAATGTTCATTGCAAAAACCTCCGGGATTATGTAAAGAAATTCGTGCATATGTAATCAAGATTGTTCTAATTCGACAGTCTAGCGATTTTTGATACATTTACACGAAAATTATAACACAGAAAGCGCTTTCTTCCAGTATCTTATAAGTACATTTAAAGGGAGAAAATACTATGGAAACAGCGAATAATCAAACTCAGGTTTACCATCGTGCGAAGTTGTGGCAAATCATTCTGACTGCCTGCAACGGATTCAACGGTATGGCAGTCTACACCCTAATCGGTCTTGCTACGTATTCAGCAAGCATCGGTTACGGGATTTCGACACTGATCATCGGAGGCTTAATGACTTTCACACGTATCTTCGATGCAATCACCGACCCGGTTTTGGCATTCTTATATGACCGTGTGAACACAAAATGGGGTAAGGTACGTCCGTTAATGATCGGCGGCTGGCTCATTCAGTCCATCGGTTTATTGGCAATGTTCAGCTGGGCTTCCAGCAAGGGCTTCGGCATTCCGGTATTCTTAGGTCTGTACATGATGTATGTCATCGGTTATACCATCGTAAATATGACCGCGCAGACTCTTCCGGCATTAATGACCAACGACCCGAAACAGCGCCCGACAGTCGGCGTCTGGTTCACGGTATTCAACTATCTGGTCCCGATGATGCTGATGATCCTTCTGAACATGGTTTTATTACCGAAGTTCGGCGGCACTTACAACCAGGCATTCTTATCGGTAGCGGCATATGTATGCGTAGGCATTTCCCTGTTCGGCGTTATCATGGTCTGCATCGGTGTTTCGGAATATGACAAACCCGAAAACTTCAAAGGCACCGGCAAGACCCAGGAACACTTAAAGCTCAAGGATATGGCCAATGTCTTAAAGAACAACAAGCCTTTACAGGCATACATCATTTCCGCGGCATCCGATAAAATTGCGCAGCAGGCACAGTCCGCATCGGTTGTTAACATTATGCTGATGGGAATCCTGATCGGAAATATGGGCCTCGGCACTACGTTAAGCGTCATCGGCATGCTTCCGTCGATCGCATTCGCAGTCTTCGGAGCGAAATACGCCGGAGCGCACGGAAACAAGGAAGCCATGGTCACCTGGACCAGAAACTGCATCTTCGCGAATATTGCCATCATTCTGTTCTTTGTTCTTATTAATCCGGCAACCATCGCAAAAATGGGCGTCACCATGATCTTATATGTATTGCTGACACTGGTATGCAACGGGTTCGCAATGTGTGTCACCACCGCGAACACGGCATTCATGGCAGATATCATCGATTATGAATTAGACCGTTCCGGCAAGTATATCCCGGCAGTTATCACCGGTACATACAGCTTGATTGACAAGATCGTATCTTCTTTCTCGCAGGCAATCGCAACATCCGGCGTCGCATTGATCGGTTACACGGCATCCCTCCCGCAGCCGGGCGATGCGGCGACCACAGGTGTCTTCTGGATGACTATGTTCTTACGTTACGGTTTGGCAATCCTCGGCTGGATCTGCACGCTGCTGGCAATGCGCACCTGCAAGCTGACCAAGGAAGAAATGGCGAACGTTCAGGAGCGCATCGCAGAAAAGAAAAAAGCTGCGCAGAACGCATAATTCATCGCAAAATGAATATGAAAAGACAAGGAATCATCACGGTTTCTTGTCTTTGTTGAAAAAAGGAGAAACCTATGAGAACTATCACAAATTTACGCGAAGGGTGGGAATTCATCAAAAACGTCAAGACTCTTGAGGAAGCCGCATCTTCGGTGAATAAGGAAACCGTCGTGTTACCTCACACTTGGAATGCGAAAGACGGACAGGACGGAGGAAACGACTATTTCCGCGGCACATGCGCCTATGTCTTAAACTTCAAACGTCCGGAGTATTCCGCGGAAGAAGAAATCTGGATTGAATTCGAAGGCGCCGCGATGTCCGCGTGTGTCTATCTGAATGGGGAACGCGTTACGGAACATGAAGGCGGATATTCCGCATTCCGCGCAGACATCACATCCTATCTGAAGGATGAGAACTGCCTGACCGTATTCGTCAATAACGGCAAGAACCATGTGTATCCGCAAAGCGCAGACTTCACATTCTACGGAGGTCTTTACCGTGAGGTTCATCTGGTCAAAGTGCCGAAGGTTCATTTCTCGCTTGGATATAAGGGAGGAAAGGGAATCAAGGTTACACCGGAACTGAAGACCGGTGAAAACGGTGCACCGGCCGGCGAAGGAACCGTTCATGCGGAAGCTTGGCTCGAAGGCGGCGACGCGTCCGTGACATTCAAAACGGCGGGTCAGTCCAAAACCGTGTTATCCGAAAACGGATACGCATGCGCGGATTTCCCGCTTGAAAATATTCATCTCTGGGACGGCGTAAACGATCCGTATCTGTACGAACTTACCGCTGAAACCGCAGAGGATGCGGTAAGCACGAAGTACGGATGCCGTGTATACTCGATTGACTCGAAGCGCGGATTCGTATTAAACGGAATAGAATATCCGTTACGCGGTGTTTCCCGTCATCAAGACCGCCTCGGCGCAGGGAACGCCTTAACGGAAGAAATGCACGCGGAAGATATGGCACTGATCCGTGAAATCGGAGCCAACAGTGTCCGTCTTGCGCATTATCAGCACGCGCAGTACTTCTATGATCTGTGTGATCAATACGGCATCATCGCATGGGCGGAAATTCCGTACATCACGATGCACATGAAGGAAGGCCGCGCGAATACTCTGTCGCAGATGGAAGAGCTGATCATTCAAAACTATAATCATCCGTCTATCGTCGTTTGGGGACTTTCCAATGAAATTACGGCTGCATCCGCGGTGGATGAAGATCTTCTTGAGAACCACCGTGCGTTGAATGAATTGGCGCACCGTCTGGACCCGACAAGACCGACTACCATGGCGAACGTGTTTATGCTGGAGACGGAAAGTCCGATTCTGGAGATCCCGGATGTCAACGCATATAACCTGTATTTCGGATGGTATCTGGGCGAATTGAACCAGAATGACGAGTTCTTCGATGAATGGCATGAAAAGTATCCGGAACGTCCGATCGGATTCTCGGAATACGGCGCGGATACGAACCCGGCATTCCACAATTCTCATCCGGAACGCGGGGATTACAGTGAAACCTATCAGTGTGTCTATCACGAACACATTCTTAAGATGATTGAGGAACGTCCGTGGTTATGGTGCACCTATGTCTGGAACATGTTCGATTTTGCGGCGGACGGAAGAGACGAAGGCGGAAAACACGGCCAGAATCAGAAGGGCTTGGTTACGATGGACCGCAAGATCAAGAAGGATTCGTTCTATCTGTATAAGGCATATTGGGCAAAGGAACCGTTCGTCTACATCGCGGGAAGACGTTATGTAAACCGCTGCGAGCGCGAAACAAGCGTCAAAGTATATTCCAATCTTCCGGAAGTTACCCTGTATGTGAACGGGGAAGCCGTTGAAACGAAGACTGCGCATCACGTGTTTGACTTCTGCATTCCGTTAAACGGGGAAGTGAAACTTTGCGCGAAAGCCGGTGAAAAGACCGATGAAACAGTCATCCGTTATGTTGAAACACCGGATATGTCCTATGTATTAAATAAGGAAGCGGCGGCAGTGACCAACTGGTTTGACGCGGAAGAACTTGACCCGGATTACTATTCGGTGAACGATACGATGGGCGAAATCGCGAAGAACCCGGAAGCCGGCGCAATGCTGGAACAAATGATGTCCGGCATGGCCGCAAGCCGCGGGGATGTCGCCAACAGCGTGAAAGACAATCCGGCATTGAAGAAGATGATGGCTAGGATGACCCTGGCGAGCCTTTTGAAACAGGCCGGTGATGTGAAACCGGAAACGGTGCAGCAGTTAAACCGTATTTTACAGAGATTCAAGAAGGTGAAATAAAGATGCGCAAGGCGGTTCAGCAGATGATGTTGGGATCGGTGCTGAAATCGGAAGATTCGGCAAAACAGATCCTGAAAGAGATTAAAGAGGCCGGTTATGATTCTATCGAACTCAACCGGTATATGATTCATCCGACACCGTTCATGGTGCGGATGCTGACGAAAGCCGCAGGAATGCCCAGCGGAAACGGCGGTAAGTATAACTGGCCGGAACTTGTGAAGGAATCCGGGCTGGAAGTGCTCTCGCTTCACACGGACTTAGGTTCTTTGGAAAAGAGCTTCGGCGAGGTTGTCGAAGGCGCAAAGTCCTTCGGCACAAAAAATGTCGTTATCACCGGCATGTACCGGTTTGATTACCAAAGCGAACATGCCGTAAGGGAGCTGGCGCAGCGCTTAAATGACGCAGGGAAAAAACTGCGTGAAGAAGGACTGAACCTTTTGTACCATAACCACAATATCGAACTGGTAAAGGTAAACGGGAACACGTGTGCGTATGATGTGCTGATCAATGAAACAGATCCGGAATACGTCAGCTTTGAACTGGATACCTATTGGATGACGGAAGGCGGCGCGGACGCGAAACTGATCATGCGAAAACTGGGAAAACGGATGAAGTTATGGCATGTCACCGACCGGGGATTCCGGCTGGAAAAGACATCCATGACACCGATCGTGAAGACGGATTCCGTAGAACTCGGGACCGGCAGCATGGACCTTGCGGGAATGGCAGAAATCGCAAGGGAAAACGGAGTCGAAGGCGCGGTTTTGGAAACCCACCGCAACTGGATTCATAATGATCCGATCGACAGTATCAAAGTAAGCGCAGAATATATGAAGAGATTATAGGAGAAACAGTATGGAAGAAATCCGGAAACACTTTATTCAGACAGAACGCCCGTATAAAGAAGGAACCGTTGAGGTGTTCGAACAAAGATTTGACGCGAAACAGGTCGAAAGTGCGCATCTTTCGATTACGGCGCTTGGTATTTATCATGCGTCCGTCAACGGTGTAAAAGCCGGAGATAAACTGTTTGCTCCGGGATATACCTATTATCCTCTCGACCTTCAATATGACACCTACGATGTCACAAGTCTTCTGAAGGAAGAGAATACTCTGCGGGTGGAACTCGGGCAGGGATGGTACTGCGGAAGATTCACCTTCGATAATAAAGTCCAGATTTACGGCGAATGTCCGGCGGTGTCCTGGATATTGGAAGTCCGGACAAAAGAAGGAAGTCATAAGTATTATTCGGATGACGAAAGTGTAAAGGCTGTCGAAAGCCCGTATGTGTATGCGGGGTTCTATGACGGGGAAGTCTATAATGCGAACGGAAACGGGGAGGAAGTTTATCCGCCGGTTAAGTATACGGGGAAACTTCCGGAAGTAATTGAACCTTCGATTGTCTCCGTGAAGCGGCAGGACGAACTTCATGTCCAAAGTGTTACGCTGCATGAAGGCAAGACAATCGTCGACTTTGGACAGAACTTCGCGGGAGTCCTCTGTATTGATCCGTCCAAGATGGATGGGGACACAATCAGGATCCGTCACGGGGAAATCCTGAATCAGGACGGAAGTTTATATACCGCCAACCTCCGTAAGGCCAAGGCGGAACTTGTCTACACAAAGGGCGAGTCGAAAGAACTGTATGTGCCGGAGTTTACCTATATGGGATTCCGTTATGCGGAAATCGAAGGTGTGACATACCGCGAAGGATTGATCAAGGCTTATGCGGTTTATGAGGACATGGAACGCACCGGAACTTTCGTTTCAGGGAATGAGAAGGTCAACCGGTTATATGAAAACCAACTATGGGGAATGCGTTCGAACTATGTGGAAGTTCCGACGGACTGCCCGCAAAGAGATGAACGCATGGGATACACCGGAGACGGTCAGGTCTATGCGCGCACCGGAATGTATAACTATGACACAAGAGATTTCTGGAAGAAATTCTTAAAGGATATCCGGTACACCCAAAGCGACAATAAGGAAGGTTATGTGCCTTCCACCGTGCCTGCGCAGGGCCCTGGCGGAATCGGATTTCTGACGATGCTGGGATGGGCGAGCTGCGATATCATCGTGCCCGACCAGCTGTATAAACATTTCGGGGAGATTGAGTTTGTCCGGGATCAGTATGATTCGATGAAGAAACTGATGGACTGCGAAATCAGGATGGCGGGAATTCTTCATCTTTCCTTGAAGCCGAATCTCGGCGATTGGCTGAGTTTGGGAAACGATATGAAGTTCATGGCGATGCATCACGGACCGGTCTCCAATTCGTTTATCATCAACGATCTAAAGATCATGATCCGTTATGCGGAAAAGTTCGGGGACTTCGATGCGAAAGCACGTTATGAAAAAGAACTGGCGAAGATGCGCAAGGCATATATCAAGGCGTATATCCGTAAAGACGGAACGATGAAGGAAGACTACCAGGGAGCCTATGTCATGGCGCTTCAGTATGTGCTGGAGGAAGAAGAGGATCTCTGGAAGAAAGTCTATGAGACATTTGTGAAGAAAGTCCGCGCGGAAGGTATCGGTACGGGATTCTTCGCAACGCAGTTCTTATTGCCGCTGTTGGCGGATCACGGAGAAGAAAAACTCGCGTATGATCTGTTGCTGCAGGAGAACTGCCCGGGATGGATGTACGAAATCAACAACGGCGCAACAACCGTCTGGGAAAGATGGGATGCGCTGCGGCCGGACGGAACCGTCAACGAGACAAAGTCCGGCAGCGACAACATGGTAAGCTTCAACCATTATGCGTTCGGAAGCGTCGGGGAATTCTACTACCGTTATATTCTCGGAATCCGGGAAGCAGAGCCGGGATTTGAAAAGATTTTGTGGAAACCGGTTCCGGATGAACGTTTAAAGGAAGCGGAAGGAAGCTTGAAGACGAAATACGGAACTGTCCGCACGGGTTGGAAGTACGCAGATGCGAAGATTCAATTCCGGTGTGAAGTTCCGTGCGAAACAGTAGCGGTTCTTCCGGACGGCAGTGAAAAGATCCTGCAGCCGGGAAGTTATACGTTTGAAACGGAGGCTTAATATGAAATATTTTTGTAACCCATTGAATATTGATTACCGTTATCAGTTCAACATGGACCCGCGGGTAGGGAAACTGCAGGTTTGCCGGGAAGCGGCGGACCCGTCGATGATCCTGTTTAAGGGAAAATACTATATTTTCGCGTCGATGCAGCTGAAGGTGTGGGTATCGAAAGACTTAGCGCATTGGGAAAGCTATAAGCTTCCGGAAGATCTTCCGCTGTATGACTATGCGCCGGATGTGTGCGTGCGCGGAGACTATGTATATTTCTGTGCATCCAGACGTGAAGAAAAGTGCGATTACTACCGCACTAAAGATATAATCAACGGACCCTACGAAAAAATCGAGGGGACCTTCCCGTTCTGGGATCCGCATGTATTCCCGGATGATGACGGGAAGATGTACTTCTACTGGGGATGCTCGAACATGACACCGATCTATGGTGTCGAGGTGGATCCGGAAACGATGGCGAAGATCGGGGAAGTAAAGGAACTGATCAAAGGTCATCCGTTTGAGTTCGGGTATGAACGCGTCGGGTATGACAACAGCCGTTTCCCGCGTTCGGAAGAAGAAATCGAAAAGATGTATCAGGGATTCGTGAAGAAACAGGGAATTCCGGAGGAATATCTTCCGGCAAATGTAAAGCCGCTGATCCGGGGAATGTTTTCGGACAAACCGTACATTGAAGGCGCTTGGATGACAAAATATGAAGGGAATTATTATCTTCAATATGCGACTCCGGGCACGCAATACAACACCTACGGAGACGGAGTCTATGTAGGAAAGAGCCCGTTGGGACCGTTTGAGCCTGCCAAAAACAATCCGTATTCCTACAAGCCGGGAGGATTTATGACCGGAGCGGGCCACGGATCCACCATGAAGGACAAAGAAGGCAGATATTGGCATACATCGACCATGCAGATCAGCATTCATCATGATTTCGAACGCAGAGTCGGATTGTGGAGAGCAGGATTTGATGAAGACGGAGAACTCTATTGTAACCAGAGATACGGTGACTGGCCGATGGATGTCTCGAAAGAAGATCCGTGGGCCGAACCGGAATGGATGCTGCTGAGTTACGGGAAAAAGATGACGGCTTCGTCCTATTTCCCGGGAAATAATCCGGAGAATGCGGCGGATGAAAATGCGCGTACCTGGTGGAAAGCGAATTCCGGCAACTCTGGGGAATGGTTAGTGTGTGATCTCGGCGAAG